>CAXTAP010000033.1:0-33529 GCA_964241965.1 uncultured Mucilaginibacter sp. | reverse complement strand
AAAAACTATAAAAACAGCAAAGCCCGGCTCTCGCAGCCGGGCTTTGCTCATCATAACGTTTAGGTACTATATTTCAAAAGAAAAATCGTCGAAAGTATCCACCTTGGCAGGTTCAGCCGTTTCGCTGAACTCATAGCGTTTTTCAGTAACCTCCTGGTGTGCTTTAATATAATCAACCGTATCCTTCAGACCCTCGACAAACTTCTCAAAATCCTCTTTGTACAGGAATATTTTGTGCTTGATGAAAGAACCGTCTTCCAAACGTTTTTTACTTTCGGTTACCGTAATATAATAATCGTTTGATCTGGTAGCCTTTACGTCAAAAAAGTAGGTACGCTTACCGGCCCTTACCTTTTTTGAGTAAACCTCATCGCGCTCCCTGTTTTCAAAATCTCCCATATTAAAATTGTTGTTTCAGTTTTGATTGGCATAAATATATTAAAAAAAACCATCGCACAAGTGCAAAAGCAATATTTTTTAATAAAATCAAAACTTTATCGAATAATAAATGTAATGCGGCTGCGTTAGGCGCTCTCCTGCTCTTCCAGCAGCTGCTTTTCATACAGGTCAAAATAAAACCCTCTTTGTTCCATCAGGGAATCGTGGTCGCCCTGCTCTACTACTTTTCCGGCATCCAGCACCAGTATCTGGTCGGCATTTTTAATGGTAGAGATGCGGTGCGCAATGATGATACTTGTTTTACCCTGCATAATACGCCCCAGGTTACTGAGTATCTCTTCTTCCGTACGGGTATCCACAGCCGAGAGGCAATCATCAAACACCAGTATCTGCGGGCGCTTCACAATGGCGCGCGCTATGGAAACCCGCTGCTTTTGCCCGCCCGAAAGCGTGATGCCCCGCTCGCCGATCAGCGTTTTAAAGCCATCTTCAAACTCAATAATGTTATGATATACGGCTGCATCCCTGGCGGCCTGCTCTACCTCAGGCATGTTGAGCATATCAGCGCTGAAGGCAATATTGTTGGCAATGGTGTCCGAAAACAGGAAGACCTCCTGAGGTACAAAGCCAACCTGCGAGCGGTAACTATCCAGATTTAGCCGGGTTAAGGGTTTGTCATCAATGAGTATCTCGCCGCTGCTGCAATCATACATACGCATCAGCAGGTTGGCAATAGTTGATTTGCCCGAACCTGTGCGCCCGATGATGGCCAGCATCTGCCCCGGCCTTACGCTGAACGAAACATCACTCAGCGCTGTTATGCCGGTATCCGGATAGTGGAAGGTAACATGGTCAAAGGTTATTTTACCGGCGATAGCCTGCGGGGCCGCATCGGGCGAAACAATTTCGGGCTGCTCCTGCAAAAATTCATTGATGCGCTTCTGCGAGGCGGCGGCCCGCTGTATAAGCGAAGTTACCCAGCCCATAGCCAGCACCGGAAACGTGAGCTGGCTCAGATATACAATAAATTCGGCAATGTTGCCCGAAGTAATATTGCCCTTCATAACCTCAATGCCGCCTATGTAAATGGTTAGTATGGCGCTGAGGCCCACCAGCAGCAGCATCATGGGGTAAAACAGGGCCTGTACCCGCACCAGTTCCATGGAATGCGTTTTATAATTCTCGCTTTCGGCTTCAAACTTTTCGTTGATGAATTTTTCGCGCACATATGATTTTATCACCCTGATGCCTGAGATATTCTCCTGTACAAAGCTGGATAGCGATGAAAGGCGCTCCTGGATGCGCTCACTGCGGTAGTTAATAATGTTGTTGACATAGTAAATGCTTACCACCAGTACCGGCATAGGCAATAGTGAATATACGGCCAGGCGCACGTTAACGGTAACCATGGCATAAACCACCAGTATAAACAGTACAATAGTGTTAATGGCATACATAATGCCCGGCCCCAGGTACATACGCACACGGCTTACATCCTCTGTGGCGCGGTTCATCAAATCGCCGGTGTTGCGGCGGCGGTAAAAGGCCAGCGATAACTGCTGATAGTGATGGTAAATCTCATTTTTTAAATCATACTCAATATGCCGCGACATTAAAATAATGGTTTGCCGCATAAAGAACAGAAACAAGCCGCGCAGCAGCGAAAGCACCAGTACCAGTGCACCGAAAAGCAGCAGGCTTGAGCCAAAAATGTCATAAATAACATGCTGCCTGTTAAAGCCGGCAAACAGGCGGTAAATCTGTATATTTTCTGTTACGAGGTTGAATGCCACCCTGATTACCTGCGCAGGCAACACGCTGAATATATTAGATATAATAACAAATAAAATACCCGGAATTAAGCGCCAGCGGTATTTATAAAAAAACTTGTTTAAGTAAGCTAAGTATTTCATGCTGTATGGCAAAGGTAAGGTATTTATTTTAGTGAAGAGGGGGAATAAGCCGGCCCTGTTATTGCTTTGCGCAGGTTTAAAACATAACTTTATGCCATAAACCATACTTAACCATAAGCACTGTGAAACCAGCAATACTATCCCTGCGGACTTTTATCGGCTCTAAGGACTTTGAGATTTCAAGATCCTTTTACCGCGAGCTCGGCTTCGAGGAAACCATCCTCTCGGAGGGTATGTGCCTTTTCAAATCCGGCAAGCTCGGTTTCTATCTTCAAAACTACGATGCTCAGCAATGGCTCGAAAACACGATGCTGTTTATCGAGGTTGACGATGCTGACCTTTGCTACGAATGGCTGCAGCAGCTTAATCTCACTAATAAATATTCCGGCGTAAGGCTTCAGCCTGTACGAAGGGAAGAATGGGGCAAGGAATGCTTTGTTATAGACCCGGCAGGGGTGTTGCTGCATTTTGGCCATTTTTACCAATACTGATCAACACCCCATTGGCACGGAGGAACCACAAACCACGCAATGCCCCCTGATTTATCAAAAATAAACGTTACTTTTGCAAAAAATTGATTCATTCATCTGTGCGGTGCATTTAACGCCTGCTTATGTATTATTTTGCAAAACTTTAGTTTGTAAAAACTATTTTATAGTTTGTAAATAAACAGCCGGTTACAGTAAATGATATTCATTATTTGATAAAAGCATCTACAAACTGTTCTTATACATGTTAAACAGAAGGCACCTCAGAGTAAAAGTTTTACAGGCACTTTACGCCTACCACCAGTCTGACGACAAAGAAATCAAATCACACGAAAAAAGCCTGCTGACCAGTGTTGACAAGGTTTTTGAAATGTACATCTGGATGCTGTCGCTCATTAACGAAATAGTGCAGTATGCCGGGCGGGATGCCGAAGAACGCGCCAACAAGCATTTGCCTACGGCCGATGATTTAGCGCCTAACCTTAAAATTACCGCTAACCGGTTTATTACCTCGCTGCTGCAAAACAAGGATTACTTAGCGGCGCTGAAAAAATATAAGGTGGCCTGGGATTTTGATCCGGAGCTTACCAAGTCGCTGTTCAGCCTGCTGAAAAACTCGCAGGAATATAAAGATTACCTGCAAAAAACGGATGACACCCTGCACTCGGATAAGGATATTATCAAGTACATCTTCAAGAAAGTTATCCTGAAATCATCCCTGGCCGAACAAGTGTTTGAGGACAGGTTTATCTTCTGGCCGGTTGACAAGGATGTGTTGCAGGCGCTGATTGCCAAAACCTTTAAAAACTTTTCGTCCGATAATCCGCAGGAAAACCATCTGGCCGAAGTAACCGGCAACTGGGTGGAAGACCGGGAGTTTATTGTGGATTTATTTGAGCAGGGCATCCGCTACAATAAACCTTACCAGGAGCTGATTAATGCTAAAACCACCAATTGGGAGCCCGAGCGCATTGCGATGATGGATACCCTGCTGATGAAGATGGCTATTACAGAATTTATTAATTTTGCATCTGTACCGGTTAAGGTTACCATCAATGAGTATCTGGAAATTGCCAAGGAATTCAGCACGCCAAAAAGCAATTCGTTTATTAATGGAATTTTGGACAAGATTTTATTTGACCTGAAGGCCGACAACAAGGTGCGGAAAACAGGCAGAGGATTAATAGAATAAAACCCCTATATGAAAAGGATATTGTTAAGCCTGGCTGCAGCAACCCTGCTGATGGCCTGCAACCAGACCGGCCAGAGCGGCGCTGCGGCAAATACAACAGGCGTTAATGCAGCCAACGCCCCGGTAATGAAGTTTGAGAATGAAACGCACGACTTTGGCAAGATTAAGGCGGGCGACAAAGTAAACTACGACTTTAAGTTTACCAACACCGGCAAATCCCCGCTTATTATTACCGACGCGGTAGCCTCCTGCGGATGCACCAAGCCTGAATGGCCCAAAGAACCGATACAGCCCAATACCAATGGCGTAGTTAAGGTAACATTTAACAGCGCAGGCAAGGGCGGATTGCAGGACAAGCAGATTACCATTACCGCCAATACCAGCCCTGCGCAAAACGTAGTGCACCTGATTGGCGAAGTTACACAAACCGGCAAATAACTTATTTGAACAAGAAATGACAGCAACTATTTTACTACAGGCAGCAACCGGCGGCCCTTTTGGCAGCCTGGGCAGCTTTTTGCCCATGATATTAATTATTGTGGTGTTTTACTTCTTTATGATACGCCCGCAGGTGAAGAAGCAGAAAGACCAGAAAAAATACGTGGATGAATTGAAAAAGGGCGACAAGATAGTCACCACATCCGGTATGCATGGCCGGGTTTATGAGGTGGGCGATACCTTTTTTGTGATTGAGATTGACAACGGCGTACGGGTGAAATTCGATAAGTCGGCCATCTCGCTCGAAGCCTCAAAGGCGCTGAATACACCGGCGGCAGTGGCTAAGGTATAAACTTGTTGTTCACCTGAACACTTTATGCCGTTCTGTTTACTGCTAACAGAACGGCATTTCAATTTAAACGGCAGTCAGTATTATGGCCTTCATCAAATTGTCAGCAAGCGAAAAACGGCGATTGTCGGTGTTTGGTACCTGCCTGGTACTGGCCGCTGCAGCCTGGCTGCTTACGGCACTGTCGGGCAGCTACAATTTTAAGGTGTCCGGGGTGCTGAGTTATAAAAATGTTCCGCAGGCAAAAGCATTTCATAATCTGCAGTCGGACACGGTAGATATGATGGTGCAGGGAACCGGCTGGCAAATGCTTTTTTCCGGCTTTAATGCCGGCAGGCACCCTATCCCCGTTGACCTGCATAACCTGGAGCACCAGAATTACATTGCCTTAAACGGCCAGCTGCCCTATATCAACATCAGCAAAGAGTTCAATCAAAAAATAATCTCCATCTCCCCCGATACCCTGTATTTCGATTTCAGTAAAAGAGCCAATAAAAAAATACCTGTTCAGTTAATGGCTGCGGTAAGCTATCAGCATCAGTATGCGGTATCCAATCCGGTTGTTATCAGGCCTGAATATGTAACTATCAGCGGCCCTGCCGCTTCCATTGAAAATGTGAAGGTTTGGAAAACGGACTCATTAAAGCTGAATGACGTTGATGAAACAGTAAGCACCAAAGTAAACCTGCAGCCGGTAAGGGAAGGTAATGTAAGCATCTACCCTAAAACCGTACAGGTGCGCATACCTGTAGATGAGTTTACCGAGAAAACGCTGGAGATACCCGTTAAATTAACCAACAACCCCGACTATTACAATGTAAAACTGTTTCCGCAAAAAGTTAAGGTAACATTTACCATAGCGCTTAACAAATACCGCGAAACCAGCGAAGACTTTTTTGAAGCCGCTGCCGATTTTCAGTTATGGCAGCAAAACAAGTATAGCGTATTGCCGGTAAAACTAACCCGCCTGCCCTCCTTCTGTAAAATTGTACGCATTGAGCCAGGCAGCGTGGACTTTATTATCAAAAAATAATGCTGAAATTAGGAATTACCGGCAACATAGGCAGCGGCAAAACCACCGTGAGCAAAATATTTGAGCTGCTGGGCATACCCGTATTTTACGCAGACGATGAGGCCAAAAAGGTAATGACGGCTGATGAAGCATTGATCAGCGCCATTAAGGAAGCCTTTGGCAGCCAGTCTTACTTTGAGGATGGCGCCTTGAACCGCAAATACATTGCCGGCATTGTTTTCAGCAACGCCGCCGAACTTGTCAGGCTCAACGCCATTGTGCATCCGGCAGTCTTCAGGGCATTTGATCATTGGGCGATACAGCATGTTGATACAACTTATGTTATTAAAGAGGCTGCGCTGCTGTTTGAAAGCGGCTCGCATCAGCTATGCAATTACAGCCTGCTGGTAACCGCTCCTGCTGATCTTCGTTTGCAGCGTGTAATGCAGCGCGACCAGATTACCCTGGCCGAAGCGGAAAACCGCAACGCCAAACAGATGCCGGAACAGCAAAAGGCCGCCTTAGCCGATTTCTGTATCAGCAATGATGAAACGCAGCTGGTGATACCGCAGGTATTACAGCTGCATCAGCATTTAACAGCCCTCCGCAACGCAGAATGATTTTAGATAACTTTATTGTACTGAATGCCGGCGGCCTGTACTGCCCATACGGCAATTTTTACTTAGATCCGCAGCAGCCTGCCGCTAACGCCGTCATCAGCCATGCCCATGCCGACCACGCGGCGGCAGGTAATACTCAGGTTTATTGCACCCCGCCTACTGCTGCCTTTATGCAGTTAAGGTATGGTAAAAGCGCTGCCAAAGGTTTTTCACTAATATCGTGGCACCAGCCTTTTATGCTGGGCGGCGTACAGATTACGTTGATCCCGGCAGGGCACATCCTGGGTTCAGCCCAAGTCATGATGGAGTACAGGGGCACCCGTTACCTCTACACAGGCGACTACAAATTACAGCCCGACATTACCTGCGAACCTGTTGAATGGGTAAAGGCCGATGTTTTAATTACCGAAACTACCTTTGCCAATCCCGCTATCCGGCATCCCGACCCGGTTGCCGAAATCGGCAAACTGAACAGCATTAAAAGCAACATCCTGCTGGGCGCCTATGCGTTGGGAAAAGCGCAGCGTATCATCGCCCTGATTAATGAGCACGCTCCGCGCAAAAAGGTGCTGGTTCACCATCGCATTATGGCCCTGAATATGATTTACGAAAATGCAGGGCGGCGTTTGGGTAAATATCAGGTTTACGGGCGCAAGCTCATGAAAACGCAGGATGAATTTGTTTATATGGTTCCTCCCTTTACCTTTAACAGTTACTTGAGGGCAACCGGAGTAAAACGGCTGTTTGCTTCAGGATGGAGCAAACTGCAGGCCAGCGAACAGGATACCCTGTTTATTTCGGACCATGCAGACTGGAACGACATCCTAACCGCTATTGAGCAGGCGAAGCCGCAGCAGGTATGGACGCTGCACGGCGATGGCAGGCAATTGCAGCAGCACTTTAACAACCGGCTAACCGTTAAAATACTTAACTGATGCTACAGGAAAACGTGGATTATTATATAAACGAGGACGGAAACTTTGTATTTACCCGCGAGTATCACCTGAAGCGCGGTTACTGCTGTAAAAACAAATGCCTGCATTGCCCCTGGAATTATGGAAAGCCCGCGCCCGATGAAACAAAAAATAAATAACGCACCTTGTATGTTTAAACCTTATATTCAGTAATGCAAATAGGCGAAGAAATTCATAGCAATAAGTTTGAGGACAATTATCATAAAGCTATTGTTAACCTGTCATATACCTATGGCTGGGTAAACAACCTGATGCGTTATGAATTTGAAAAATATAATTTAACCAGTCAGCAATTTAATATACTGCGCATACTGCGCGGCCAGTACCCCAACCCGGCCACCGTTAACTTATTGAAGGAGCGCATGGTTGACAAAATGTCGGATGCCTCCCGTATTGTGGACCGCCTGGTGCAAAAGGAACTGGTATCGCGCTGTACCAATAACAAGGATCGCCGCTCAGTGGACATCCGCATCAGCGAGCAGGGGCTGAGGCTTTTGGAAAAACTGGACGTAAATTTTAAATCAAAGGATATCATCAGGCATAACCTCACCGAGCAGGAAGCCGCTACATTAAGCGATTTGCTGGATAAGCTGCGGGGGTAACATACCCTTTTTTGTTTGCGGCCGACTGTTGAGTTACATTTATATTAATGGTCGGATATGGTCATTTTTACCGGTGCCTTGTTGGCTGCCTTCTTTTTGATGGTAACCAGCACCAGCGGAATGCACGCCGCATTCAGGATAGCCAGCAGCAGAAACGCATTCATGTAGCTCAATAAAAAGGTCTGCCTTGCAATGATAGCTTCCAGTGCACCGGTGGCCTGCTGCACGGCCCGCATATAACTTGCCCCATGAGCCAGTAAATTGTTAACGGTAACCTGTATGCGCTGCTGTGTTGGTGCGCCGGCCGCGGTAACATGGGCCACCAGGGCAGTGCGGTTGGCTGCGGCGCGGTGAGCAATGTATGTATTAATGAGCGCAATGCCGAATGAACCGCCCATCTGGCGCATCATATTATTTAAGGCCGCGCCCTGCGGTATTTCGGCCGGTTTAAGTTCAGAAACGGCAAGCGCGGTTAAGGGTACAATCAGCAGCGCAGCGCCAAGGCCTCTGAATATCAGCGGTATAAAAAAGTAGGCATCACCGGTTTCGAGGTTCGAGCCCGACATCATGTAGCCAAATATGGCCGACATGCCAAAACCCAAGATAATAAGATACTGCGGGCGGATGCCGCTTTGCAGCATCTTACCTAAAAACGGGGAAATCATGGCGGCCATCAACGTACCCGGCAGCAGCATGGTACCGGTTTGGAAAGCCGAATAGCCGATGATGCGCTGGGCATACAGCGGAAAGACGAACACCGCGCTAAACAGGCCGAAACCCAGAATAAACGTCATGATGGCTGAAATGGACAGCGTTGTGCTTTTTAAAACCCGGAGATTGATGACCGGAAACTTGATCTTAAGCTCCCACCAAACCAGTATAGCCAGTGATAAGGCAGACAGAATGGTTAGTATCACAATATAAGTTGCCGAGAACCAGTCATCAGTTTCGCCCCGCTCCAGCACCACCTGCAAGGAGCCAACGCCAACCGACAGCAGGAAGATGCCCAGCCAGTCAATGCTCCGGCCGTCATCTGACCGTTTGGTGGGCTTAAGATAAACGTAGGAGAGCAATGCAGCCATCAGCCCGATGGGGATGTTTACATAAAATATCCATTGCCAGCTCAGGTTATCTACAATATAACCGCCCAGCACCGGGCCGATAGAGGGACCGATGATGATACCCAGACTGAAAATACCGCTTGCCGTAGCGCGTTCCTTTGCCGGAAAGGTTTCGAACAGGATGGATTGAGAGGTTGACAGCAGTGCGCCGCCGCCTATGCCCTGAAAGAAACGGAAGGCCACCAGTTCCCACAAATTATGCGAAAAACCGCACATGGCCGAGGCAAGCGTAAACAACAATATCGAACCGATATAATACTGTTTCCGGCCTATTTTTCGGCCAGGAAACTCGTCATCGGGATGATGATTACGTTGGCAATGGCATAGGAAGTGATCACCCAGGCGGTATCCTCTAATGACGCCCCCAGATTACCGCTCATGGTATTAATGGAAACGTTAACAATAGTGGTATCTATAAGCTCTATAATAGTTGAAGTGATGATCGTAACCACGATAATCCACTTTCTGAATCCTGTTTCCAATGGCTGGTATTTTAATTCGTGACCGGAAAATATAGCAGCGCCTGCTGCGGCAATAGTTATAAAGTTTCTAAGTTTGTAACTTAACAGCAAAGATAGCGTTAAACTTGTAGCTTAATTACACTAATTGTCATTTAGTTACAATATAATAGCAATGGAAGAAAAAAAAATTGATAAGGTAGATCTTGATATCCTGATGGATGTTGACTTTATGGTATCGGTAATTGTGGCCATCGGCGAGGTAGCTAACATAACGGGCGTACCCCAGCGAAAAATCAGGTACTGGGATGAAAAGGGCTTAATTGAGCCGGTAGATAAGGATTCAACCTACCGGAAATATAATTACCTGAACATTAAAAAGATAGTACTCATGCAGCAGCTGCTTAATGAAGGCTACACGCTCGATGCAGCATCAAAGAAAGTGAATGAAAACTATATTAAGGTAGCCGAGGTGTTCAACAGAATATCCGCACTGAGCGGCCACAAAAAGAAAGAATAAACCTTAAGGCACGGTACTGATGCAGGCCCGATAATATTACTGTGATACTAAAAAGGTAGCCCTATACCAAAGTTGAGCTGCATAAAG
The DNA here is from genome assembly GCA_964241965.1 of uncultured Mucilaginibacter sp. Lineage (GTDB taxonomy): Bacteria > Bacteroidota > Bacteroidia > Sphingobacteriales > Sphingobacteriaceae > Mucilaginibacter. The sequence goes on along the minus strand of CAXTAP010000033.1, from coordinate 23,356 downwards.
TTATAATTTTCATTATTGTTGTTCAGCCGGTAATTATTTTTAAAATCACCGGTATGGAACAGTTCATTAAAGTGTTTAACCAGCACAAACTGATCGGAGCCGGAGAACTGGGGATCCTTAAATTTAAAGGCCGCATCCAGCCGGAAGATGAAAAAGCTCAGATCAAAACGCAGCCCCGTTCCGATGCCCACAGCGGTTGATTGCAGCAGGTTGGTAAAATTAAATTCACCGCCCGGATTGTCGGTTGTTTTGTTCAAACGCCATACGTTGCCGAAATCCATAAAGGTTGCGCCCTTTAGCTTGGCGCCGAAAAAGTTATTGGCAATGGTGTAGCGGTACTCAGCATTGCCGATTATTTTTATTTCACCGAATTGATCCAGATACTTTAAGCGGTAGCGAAGCGTATCGGCAGCGCCGCCCGTTCCGTACGATGCCCTGTTGAACTGCCCAGGCCCCAGCGTACGCGGCAGCCAAGCCCGGATGTCATTGGCGCCGCCGGCATAAAAGTTTTTTTCAAAGATGAGCAGGTTGCTGTTGCCATACGGTACGCCGATGCCCGGGTTTATACGAAATACAAATTGCCTTTCGCCGTTGAGGTGCCGGTAAAACCGCAAATCTATTTCCCCCTTGGCGTATTGCGAAAAGGTGTAACCAAACAGGGTGCGGTTACCCGATGAATCGCGCCGGCCGTTGAACAGCCTGCTCAGTAAACTCAGGGAGTTACCGCCGATATCAACCGCCCCCCTGAAATAGGTAAAGTTTTCGAGCGAATTAAGCTTGTTGGCATTAAGCTGATAGCTATACTGGCTGCCCACCGTAAAAATAGTGCGGCCAATGAGATACACGTACGAATAGCGGTTGTATTGCAGCAGTTGCCGCCGGGCCATTGTATCAATGGTACCCTTTGAAAATTCGATATTGATTGGGGTAAAGGTATGCAGCTTGCGGCTGGTTTCGGCCCAGTCGTAAGTTAAGGCATTAATAAAGCTTTGCCGCTCAACCAATGATTTTTGGTAAAACAATGAGTAGTTGGAGGAAAAAGTGGTATGAGGCACACCATACTTACCCAGCGTTGGTAAATTAAACGGGGATATAATGCGCGGGTAAGTCAGGTTAACACCCACCTTAAAATCCTGATTCTCGATGCCTGAAGTATTGCCGACCGTATTTTTTGAATTATCAAACAGCACACTCCAGTTCAGTTTGATTTGCAGCACTTCGGCCTGTTTAAATAAGTTGCGGTTGGTAAACGTGTTGCCTAAGTTATAGCCATACCTGCCTGAATTAAATAAAAATTCCCCCTCTACCCGGTCGGATTTCTGCTTCAGGGGCACCATATCAATCTGGGTGTTGAGGCGGTTGGTGCTGTCGGCCAGTTTTTTATATACCGGGTTGGGCACATTGCGGAACACGTTAAGCTCCGATAAGCGTGAGGTGGTAAGCGTTTGCTGGTCAATATCGTAAATATCGCCCTTATGCTGAAAAACGTAGCGGGTTACAATCCCAGGCTTAAACTTACGCGAATAATCAATGAACCTGAACTGCGAATCCACCTGTATGGTATCGGGCCTGCCCGGCGTACGCCCGGCGCTGTTGGCAATGGTAATCAGGGTATTATTGATGGTGTAAACCGGATGGGCCGATTTTCCGTCGGGATTATCAATAACCATTTTAATATCTACCACGCTGTTGTTAAAGGTGGAATCATAATTAAAATTGATGTACTGGCGGTAAAAATCATAGTAACCGTTACGCTTCATCACCTGGTAAAATTCATCACGGTCATAAGCCAGGCTGTCCAGGTCAAAGCGGCCGCCGGGCTGTATATGTGAAAAGCGCGGACGGTTTACACGGTAGAGCGCCTGCACCTTTTTGTCCAGGATACTATCCTGAAACTTGCGCACCCTGAACATGGGCCCCTCAGTTGCAGTAAAAACAAGCTGCGCTTTTTTCTTTTTTATAACAATGGTATCGGCTACCCTGGCCTTCAGGTAACCCTTGTTCTGTAAAAATTTCTCAATCTGCCCCCTCGAAAATTCCACCAGGTTACTATCCAGGATGGCAGGCGGGTCGCCGATGTCGCGTTTGCCATTTTTGCTGAACAGGTAGTAGAATTGCAGGTTGAGGTAGTTGTTAGGTTGCTGGTCCTTATCTACATAGGTTGCGGCAGCTTCGGCGAATTCCTTGTCAACACCCTTAATGGTTAATTTGCGCACCAGGGCCTCATTGTCGGGAATTTTACGGGTGATGCTGCAGCCTGCCACTGTTAAAAGTAAAAGAATACCTAATATTGCAAGGGTGTAATTCGGCTTCAGGTATGCTTTCAAAATCTCAAATCAGTTTGTTAAAGTCCTTACAACAAAAAAAATTTCGCAGAGAGCATGGTTATTTTTTGGTTGAAGGCTATAAATCCGTAGCAGAATTTGTTAACTCCGGCTATCAGATAGCAGCCATTTATCATACGCCTGCAACCGCAGCATTAGTGTATAAATGGTCAAAGAAACTAAAATTTCAGGAGATTACGGCATACGATGTTCAAAAAATAAGCAGCCATACCACACCGCAGGAAGTTGTTGCGCAGGTGCATTTACCCAACTGGCCGGCACTTGATGATGAGCACCTGCAAGGCCGGTTTTCCCTCGTGCTCGATGGCGTTCAGGATCCCGGCAACCTGGGCACCATCATCCGCACGGCCGACTGGTTTGGCATCGAAAATATTATATGCTCGGAGGATACCGTTGATGCTTACAACCCCAAGGTGGTACAGGCTACCATGGGTTCGCTGGCGCGCGTAAATGTCCATTATGTAAACCTGCCGGCAACCCTGCCCGCTTTGCGGCTGCCCCTTTTTGGCGCAGTATTGAACGGCCAGAACATCTTTACTGCCGATTTTGGCCGGGAAGGTTTGATTGCGCTGGGCAACGAGGGTAACGGCCTGCGGCCCGAAACTGCGGCGCTGATAAACCAGGCCGTTACTATTCCGCGCAGCGGAAAAGCCGAATCACTGAACGTAGCTATTGCGGCGGCCATATTCTGTGCTGAGCTGGGCAGAAAAACCTCAAAATAAATTATTGCAAATCATAAATTATCATTAGTTTTGCCATCCTGAAAAATGGTCGGGTGGCCGAGTGGCTAGGCAGAGGTCTGCAAAACCTTTTACAGCGGTTCGAATCCGCTCTCGACCTCATAGGGTTTATCATTTAATATAAAACACCATGGCCGTAACTCGTTTAAAAAGAAAAGACAGAAGAAATAAAACCGTTTCACGCTTAGAAGTGCAGTTTTTGAAGATGGCTACCAATTTACAGCCGGGCAGCCGCTCAAAGGAGCCAAAGAACAGCCAGATAGCCAAAAACAATGCTGTAATTGACAGCCTGCTGAAAAATCTGTAATCGGATTTTCTGATCTTAATATTTAAGAAATTTAAATCCTGGCGCTTTACTGCGACAGGATTTTTTTATTGATACGGCCAATCAGCGCCGGTCCTTCATAAATAAAGCCGGTGTACAGCTGTACCAGTGAAGCGCCGGCATTCAGCTTGTCCAGTGCATCCTGTGCTGAATGGATGCCGCCTACCCCAATTACCGGGAATGCCCCGCCCGACTGCTGAACCAGATAGCTGATTACCTCTGTGGAGCGCCGGGTCAGCGGTTTGCCGCTCAGCCCGCCGACCTCGGCCCGCAATAATGCCGGCGAATACAAGCCTTCACGGCTGATGGTGGTGTTGGTGGCAATTACACCGGCAATACCGCTTTGCCGTACCATCTCAATAATGTCGTTCAATTGCTCATCTGTTAAATCGGGCGCTATTTTGAGCAGGATGGGTTTGGGGGTTGCGCTTTCGCCGCTGCGCTGCTGCAATGCGTTTAAAATTTCGAGCAGCGGACCTTTCTCCTGCAGTGCGCGCAGGCCGGGCGTATTAGGCGAACTTACATTGACTACAAAGTAATCCACTACATCAACCAGGAGGTCAAAACACTTTACGTAATCATCAGCGGCCTGCTCATTGGGCGTGTTTTTATTTTTGCCGATGTTACCGCCAATAATTACCGGATTATGCCTGAATGCGGCGCTCCTGCGGTAGGCCGCAATGCGGGCAGCCAGCACATCAACCCCCTGATTATTAAAGCCCATGCGGTTAATGAGCGCCTCATCCTGCGGCAGCCTGAACATGCGTGGCTTATCGTTTCCGGGCTGCGGCAGCGGGGTTACCGTGCCCAGCTCTACAAAGCCAAAACCCAGGCCGGCCATTTCGGCTATCAGCTCACCGTTTTTATCAAAGCCGGCAGCCAGCCCGACCGGGTTTTTAAACTTCAGCCCGAACACTTCCCGTTCCAGGTGACTGTGCTGCCTGCTCCATAACGCCCGGCTTAGCGCAGCCCCGCCCGGCAGGCGGTTAAACCACTGCAGCCCCCTGGTTACAGCATGATGCACCTTTTCGGGGTTGAACCTGAACAGCAGCGGCCTGATGAGTGAATACATAGGGCAAAAATAGATATTTTACAGCCTGTTTTGTATAAATGGTTTTAAAGCCTAACTTAGTTGCACAAACCAATATTGTAACCATGTTTAACCGCCGTAGCTTTATAAAAAATTCAGCTTTCACCTTAGCTGCCTCCTTAACCCTGCCCGAAATTGCAGCTGCAGGCATAGCTGCCGAAAACAGTAAAAAATTAACCATTAATGCCAATGACGTTGTTTTGTTTCAGGGTGATTCCATCACTGACTGGGGCCGCGATAAAAACAAAACAGAGGCTAATAATTCCGGCTCGCTGGGCAACGGCTATGCCTTTTTAACGGCTTCAGATTTACTGCTGAAATATGCGGGGAAGGGATTGCAGATATATAACAAAGGCATCAGCGGTAACAAGGTTTACCAGCTGGCCGAGCGCTGGGATAACGATTGCTTAAGTTTAAAACCTAACGTGCTGAGCATATTGGTAGGCGTAAATGATTTCTGGCACACGCTGACATCAGGTTACAAGGGCACCATTGAGACTTACCGCACCGATTATAAAAAACTGCTCGACCGCACGCAGAAGGCCCTGCCAGATGTGCAGTTCATCATCGGCGAACCCTTTGCCGTTAAAGGAGTAAAGTCGGTTGATGACAGCTGGTATCCTGCCTTTGACCAGTACCGCCAGGCAGCCCGCGATATTGCCGCAGCGTATAACGCCGCCTTTATTCCGTACCAGAGCATATTTGATAAGGCCGTGCAAACTGCGCCCGGCAGTTACTGGACCTTTGATGGCGTACACCCCAGCATTGCAGGCACCCAGCTGATGGCCCATGCCTGGATGGAAACAGTGAAGTAACCGCCCTTTAACCTCCTCTTCGGAGGAGGTTCTTACCTTTTTACTTTTAGCTTTGCCTGCTGTATATGCAGGCCGGTATTTTGTGTGAATGACCTGATTTTGGCAGTTTGTTTTTTAGCAGTTTTTAGACGCACTCATTATATAACAAGAGACCATCTAAAAACAAGAGGAAAATGTTGTCATTTCGAACGTCAGTGAGAAATCTTCTGTGAGCAGCCGGCTCTGCAAGCGCCTTAGCTGCCTGGCGAAGAAGATTTCTCACTAACGTTCGAAATGACAAATCAGGGTTGATAACACCGTTTAACCAGCTTGTAAATAATTCTTCGTCATCACATTTCAACATTGCTAAATCTCCGGCCTCACGCCTGGTATCATCGCTAACTTTTCCTTCGGAAAATCGTATCTTCGCGCGAGATGATTGCGATTAATAACCTTACGTTTGAAATTGGTGCGCGCGCCTTATATGATGAAGCTAACTGGCATATTAAACCCGGAGAAAAAATAGGCTTAATAGGCGCTAACGGCACCGGTAAAACCACCCTGCTCAAAATTATTGTCGGCGATTACAAGCCTACTTCCGGCACCATATCTATGTCTAAGGACCTGACGATTGGCTACCTGAACCAGGATTTGCTGTCGTACGCTTCTGATAAAAGCATTTTGCATGTAGCCATGGAGGCTTTTGAACGCCAAAACCTGCTGCACACTGAAATTGAATCGCTGCTTAAAAAACTGGAAACTGACTATTCTGAAGATTTATTGAACAAACTGAGCGACAAACAGCATGAGTTTGAAAATCTGGATGGTTATAACATTGAATATAAGGCTCACGAGATTTTAGCTGGTTTAGGCTTTAGCGAAACTGATACGCAGCGCAAGCTCAGTGAGTTTTCGGGCGGCTGGCGCATGCGCGTGATGCTGGCCAAAATACTGCTGCAGGCGCCCGATATATTATTACTGGATGAGCCGACCAACCACCTGGATTTACCTTCCATTCAATGGCTGGAGGAGTACCTGCGCAATTTTGAGGGCGCTATTGTTATTGTATCGCACGACAGGTGGTTTCTGGATAAGGTGATTAACCGCACCGTGGAATCGCGCAAGGGAAAACTTACGGTATATGCAGGCAACTACAGCTTTTACTTAGAGGAAAAAGCCCTGCGGGAGAGCATTCAGCGCGGCGAGTTTAAAAACCAGCAGGCTAAGATTAAGCAGGAAGAACGCCTGATTGAACGTTTCAGGGCCAAGGCATCAAAAGCTAAAATGGCCCAGTCGCGTATCAAGGCGCTCGACCGTTTGGAGCGTGTTGATGATGTGGACGATGATAACCCGTCGGTAAACTTCAGTTTTAAGTTCAGCAAGCAATCGGGCCGGCACGTTATCAATATTGAGGATCTGGATAAGAGCTATCCGAACCTGCCTATCTTAAATCATGCCAGCGGCGTTATAGAAAAGGGCGATAAAATAGCGCTTATCGGCGCCAACGGCCGCGGTAAATCAACCCTGCTGCGTATTATTGCCGGCACTGATAAAAGCTTTACCGGCAAAAGCGATACCGGCTACAACGTTACCCAAACCTTTTTTGCCCAGCATCAACTGGAATCGCTCCACCTGGAAAGTGAAATCCTGCAGGAATTGCAGGCTTTTGCACCCAAGCACAATGAAACTGAGCTGCGCTCTATCTTAGGCTCGTTTCTGTTTACCGGCGATGATGTGTTTAAGAAAATCAAGGTATTATCGGGCGGTGAGAAATCGCGCGTGGCGCTGGCCAAGGCGCTAACTGCTGATGCCAACTTTCTGATACTGGATGAGCCGACCAACCACCTGGATATGCAATCGGTAAATATTCTGATACAAGCTCTGCAGCAGTATGAGGGCACTTTTATCAGCGTATCGCACGACCGCTATTTCCTGGACAATATTGCCAATAAAATCTGGTACATCGAAGATCAGAAAATTAAGGAATATCCCGGCACCTATGCCGAGTATGAAGAGTGGCAGGCCAAGCGCAAACTGCAGGCTAAAATGACCACTGTACCTGTACCCGTGCCCAAAAAGGAAGAGAAAAAGTCCGTTGAGGTTAAGCAGCCCACGGAGGATAAATCCAGACAGATCAAAAAACTGAACCAGGATTTAACCCGTATGGAGCAGCAGATTGCCGACCTGGAGGCTGCCGTAAAGCAACTGGAAAGCAAGCTGGCCAATGACCAGATTTATAATGACCAGGCCAAGCTGCGTGAAGCCAACAACTCCTACAAAAGCAAGCAGCAGGAGCTGAAACAGATACAGCAGCAATGGGAAACCTTAGCCGAGCAGATATTAGAGCTGGAAGCATAAAGGTGTTGATTACCTACATTAACAATACATCATTGCGGGGTATAAAGCAGTTTTACATTTATAAAACGGCTCTGTTTACAGCTGGTTGCTTTAGGCCTCACATTGACACATTTATTATTGTTAACTTTTTTAATAAACGTTTATGGCAGCTTGTTACGGTGGTTATGCTCACCAGCTTCCATACACCGGTCAGCGCCCAATCATCCATAGGCGTTAATGCTGTATTTCGCCCCGAAATTAAAAGCGTGGAATGCTACAATGCTTCCAAAGAAAGTTCTTTTCCTGTAATTACCCTCAACTCGCCCGACCAGATCTTTTTAGGGTTTGATGATTTAACCGGGCAAGCGCGCAATTATTATTATACATTACAGCACTGCGAGGCGGACTGGTCGCCATCAAACCTCTCGCCTGCCGAATACCTGCAAAGCTTTATGGAAGACCGCCTGCTTGATTATGTGTATTCATCAGGCACCCTGCAGAAGTATGTGCATTACGAAATTAAGCTGCCTAATCAGAACATCAGCGTTAAACTATCAGGCAATTACCTGCTGAAAGTTTATGAAAACAGCAATCAGAACCAGCCGGTTTTAACCCGGCGCATCTATATAGTTGCTCCGCGGGTAAATCTGCTTGCCGAGGTTGCTCCATCCAATGATATTGCCTTAAAGAATACCAACCAGAAAATCAACTTTGCGGTTGATTACGCCTCTCTGCCTGTACAAAACCCCTACAATGATATCAGGATAGTGGTTATGCAGAACAGCCGGCCCGAAACAGCCGTGTTTAATACCCGGCCTGCGCAGCTGCGCGGTACGCAGCTTTTATATAACGACATCGGTACCAATGATTTTTCCGGAGGCAACGAGTTCAGGCTGTTTGATGCGCGTACGCTGAAACTCAACTCGCAGTATGTGTATAAAATTTACAGGGATACGGCCAATACCATAATTCTGGTTAATGAGTTTCCGCGCAGCCAGCCGAATTATATTTTCCAGTATGATAATGACGGAAACTTCTTTATCCGCAATCAGGATGGCCGCGATCCGCGCACGGATGCCGATTATGCACATGTTTATCTTAACCTGGCCGCCAACAAAACCCCTCAGCAAGGCAATGCCTATGTAGTAGGCAAGTTTAATGATTACCGGCTCGATGAGCACAGCAGGATGAGCTACGATCCGGTAAAAAATCACTTTTATATTGATTTGCTGCTAAAACAGGGCATTTATGATTATCAGTATGTTTGGGCAGATAAAGCCGGGCAAACCGATTACACCTTGCTGGAAGGGAGCCATTTTGAAACCGAAAATGATTATCAGCTGCTGGTTTACTATCGCCCCGCAGGTGCCCGCTGGGAAGAACTGGTTGGCTACAAGCTGCTGAATACCGGGACACAAAAATAAACCATAATCCGATCTGAATACCCTTTTGATTTTCAGGTCTGCTGCTCAGCAGCAAAACTTTAAAAAGCCGTATGCCTGCCGGCAAGGATTGAACGGGGGTTTATGTATATTTGCGCATTACCGCAACCCCATGATCGTTAAAACGCCTAAGGACTCGTACACCGTAATGAATGAAATGGTATTGCCTAATGATACCAATACGCTGGGCAACTTAATGGGAGGCCGCTTGCTGTACTGGATGGACATCGGCGCAGCCATGGCAGCGCAAAAGCACTGCAACCGCATTGTAGTAACCGCCTCGGTGGATAATGTATCGTTTAAACACCCCATTAAACTGGGCGACACCATTACCATTGCTTCCAAAGTTACCAGGGCATTCAATACCTCTGTAGAAGTAAGATTAGATGTATGGGCGCAGAATATTCCGTCGGGCACCAGCATTAAAAGCAACGAGGCGTATTACACCTTTGTAGCGCTGGATAAGGACAACAACCGCATTCCCATTGCCGAGCTTACGCCCGAAACCGATGAGGACACAGAGCTTTACAACGGCGCTTTACGCCGCAGGCAGCTGCGCCTTATACTGGCCGGCAAGATGAACCCGGATGATGCTACCGAACTGAAAGCCCTCTTTTTTGAGGTGCAGAAGAACAGTCAGTAAAAAACTGCTATCACCAGCGGCAGCGAAGTACCTGTACCGTTGTTCTGCCCGTGTACAAGCCTTTCGCTGCCGCTTATTGTAACCTGCTGATATCAATATGTAAGGCGAACAAAAACAGCAGCCTAATAATGGCCCCTGATCTGCTGCCTTACCCCGGTATCATAAATTTCCCTTAATTTTTCCGTTACATCAGGGCTGAGCGGAGGCAGTTCTGAGGCTTCGATATTGCTGTTTACCTGTGCCACCTTTGAAGCGCCGGGGATAACGGTAGTAACCTCCGGGTGGTCGAGTATCCAGCGGATAGCCCACTGCGCGGTGCGGTTATCGGGCATCAGGCCGGCCATCTGGTGCGACAGCTTTACACCCTGCTTAAACTCTATGCCCGAAAAAGTTTCGCCGGCATTAAAGGCATCTCCGCCGGCGTTAAAATTTCGGTGATCCCTTTCGCCAAAGGTGGTATTTTCATTGAACTTTCCGGTGAGCAAGCCGCTCGCTAGCGGCACCCTTATAATCAGGGCAACGCCCTTCTCTCTGGCTTTGGCAAACAATTCATCGGCCACATGCTGCCTGAACAGGTTGAATATAATCTGCAGTGAGGCCAGCCCCTCCTGTTCTAAGCAAATAAGAGCTTCCTCAGTAGTTTCCACACTGGCGCCAAAATAATGAATCAGCCCTTCCTGCTGCAGGCGGCGCAGGTGGTCAAACACCTCGCCCCGGCGCATTTCGTCTGTAGGTATGCAATGCAGCTGCTCCAGAAACAGGCGGTTAAAACCCAGATTTTTGAGCGAATCCTCTACCTGCCTTTTCATGGCATCATAAGTAAAATTCTGGGGCCAGCCGTTAGCGCCATCCTGCCGGCGGCCTGATTTGGTAGCTACATGTATTTCGCCCGGCACTGTTTTCAAAAACCTGCCGATAATACTTTCGCTGATACCCATGCCATAAACATCCGCCGTATCAATAAAATTGCCGCCGGCCATAATATAAGCCTGTAAAATGCGGATGGCTTCCTGCTCATCTACCTGCCCCCAATCGGCGCTGCCCAGCTGCCAGGTACCCAGGCCTACTTCAGCTATCCGGATATTCTTAAATAATCTGTATTTCATAAGTTAGTGTTACCTAACTCTACAACACGGTCAAACTCCTCCGGTTTTAACCCCATTACCGATAAACGGCCTTGTTTCACTAGGCTGATATTCTGCAGGCGCTCGTCAGCCTTAATCTTTGTCAGGGTAACCGGCCTTTTTAAAGGCTCTACCGGCACCAAATCAACTACTACCCAGTTGGCATCATCAGTGGTAGGGTCCTGATAAAATTCTCTGACCACCCTGGCAACGCCCACTACTTCCTTACCTTCATTGCTGTGATAATACAGTACCAAATCGCCCTCCTTCATTTCCCTGAGGTTGTTGCGCGCCTGATAGTTGCGTACACCATCCCAAAAGGTGCGCCCGTCCTGATTGAATTTTTCCCAACTGTATTTGTGCGGCTCTGATTTGATAAGCCAGTATTGTATATGACCGGCAGGCTTTGATTTGGTATGATTGGCTTTTTCCATATGAGCGGTAAAAATAACCGGAAATTATGTTCAGAAGAACAGTAAAGATAATATCACAGGCGGTTTGCCGGGCACAGCTTGTTTCAAGGCTTAACAAAAAGCCCCGCCCGGTAACCGGGCAGGGGCTTGCCATCTATCTATCTTCTCACAAAACCTATGTTATGCACTCACCAGCGCCTGCATCACATTCATGTAGCAGTTAATTCTTGATTCTTCGTGGTACGCAATATCCAATGAATTGTCGGTACGCATATCGGCCATATCGTTAACCAGTTGCATGGCATACTCCTTAAAGGCATTCTCATTGTTAAACTTAAAAGAAGCTCCGCTTGATGAGCACTCAAAGGATGGCGGCAACGGCACGCCGAACTCCAGCATCTTGATAAAGATTACCTGATTTATAGTAAATTCGTAAGGTGAACCAGCCATAGAATTCATTGTACGTTGTATGTTTTTGAATAGTTATAAATGTGGAAAACTATGTAAAAAGGCTGTTAATCACTGGCAAGTACCTGTATCAGCTCCATAAAACTGGTTATTTTTGATGGCCGGTGACGCATGGGGTTAACAGAATTTTCGCTTTTCATCTTGTTCACAAATCCTTTCAGCATAATTGTATAATTATCATACTCTCTTTTGGTATTGAAAGTGAATATCAATCCTTCTTGGGTGCTTGCAATTTCATCGGGCAGCGGGATGCCGTACTGAAACATCTTAATATAGGTATGGTGGTTAATAATATACTGGTATGGCGTGTCCGTCATAATCATATTTTACGGTTAAATATTCCTGATAGTTATAAAAATGGCAAAAATTAATATTAACCGGCTACTTGAAAAAAGCAAGCTGAGCGCTGTGCTTTACAATACGGTATATAAAGCGCGGTACCGAAATAAATATATTGCTGGTAAAAGTTAAATTTTTTCGGTTAATAGTGCTGGGCTCAGCTTCGGTGTTGGCCTGTACAAATAATGCTTTAATATTATGGTAAATAACCGCCTTACCCCCGTTTTTTAAAAAGGAAAGTGTCATCATGAATTCGGCCTTGTCGGATGGGATACCTTCGCGGTAGCGGCCAAACTTTTGCAGAAAGGAAGAACGCCTCAGGTGCGGATGGTCGCTGTACATGTGAAACTTACGGTCGTTAAGGGAGAGCGGGCTGAATACCATCTCCCGGTAGCCGCCCTTATAAGGCTTGGTTGCCGGATAATTAAAGTAGGCATAAAACCTTACCATATCCAGCCTGGCATCCTCCTTCATGAAGTTAACGGCATGCTGCAGCTGGGCATCATAACCCGTTGCCGGAACGAAATCTTCCTGCACATACAGAGTGTAAGGAGTTTTTACGGCATCCTGTCCCTTGTTAATGTTGTTGGCCAGTCCTTTATTTATGGGCGCAGTGAGCAGCTGAAAATGATATTGCTGCTGCAAAGCCTGCAAACGGCTGATGTACTCCGGCCCGCTACAATCATCGGACACGATGATCTGACCAAAGCTAATTTGCTGACGGATGAACGCGCTCAGCAGGTTTTGCAGCGATTCAACGCGCCTGTAATGCGTAATGAGCAGGGTTACATCAGGAAAATGAGACATGCGGCTAAGTGTAATATAATTTAATGCCCTGAAACGCCGGCCCGGGGTTGAAGCAGGACTGGACATGGTATTTTTACGGATGATATTAAAATTGGTTGCCGCATAGCAGGGCAAGCGGTTTTTGTAAACCTTTAAATTCTTTGGCTGTTGAATCAGAAATTTTTTAAATATGAAAAACGGATTATTTGAATACGGCGACAAAGTAGTAATCAGTTCGACCGACGAAAAAGGCATTGTTAATTCCGCACAGGAAAACGATGGTGATCTGGTTGAGGTGGAACTGGAGTCGGGCGCGGTTAATAAGTACGATGAAGATGACCTGGAGTTTGATGAGGATTTTCAGCCGGACACCGGCGAGTAAAAACTCTGTTAATCTGTCAGCGCCCTGCAGGGCGCTGACAGATTAATGTATAATTTTAAAGATCAGTTCCTTTAACAATTCTCCAGGTGAGGCGCTTGATTCTACCCCCTTGCTCTTTAAATCATATTCCTTTAAGTAATCAATGATATCCATCAGCTTCCATTGGTCATAGGTGCGCGAGGCCTGCTCATAATCCTTCATAAAATAGGGGTTGACACCCATTTCGCGGGCGGCATCCTGTGCTGTTTTGCTTTTAATATAATGAAAGAGCAGTACCTTACTGAAAAAATTGTACAGGTTAGATAAGATCAGCACTATAGGGTTTGCCTTCGGGTTAGCCTCAAAGTAATTAATAATCTGGTTGGCCTTTAACGCATCTCTTCTGGTTAGTGCGGCTTGCAGCTCAAACACATTATACTCCTTACTGATGCCAATATTATCTTGAACCTCTTTAAGGGTAATCTCTTTTCCCGGCGGAATGTTCAATGCCAGCTTATCCAGTTCATTGGCAATTTTCTGCAGGTCATTGCCCAGATACTCAGCCAGCATGGCAGCGGCCTGACTATGGATGCGGTACTTCTTCCCGGCAGCATAGCCCTCAATCCAGGCAGGCAGCTTGTTATCATACAGCGGGGCCGATTCAAAAATAAGCCCCGTTTTGACTATGGCTTTATAAACCTTTTTCCGCTTATCAAATTTGCCATGTTTATAGGCGAACACCAGTATAGTGCTGGGCAGCGGCTTTTCCAGGTAAGCTAAAAAAGGGTTGATGCCCTTCTTATCGTCATCTTCCTTGCCCCACTTCATGTCCTGGGCTTCTTTTACAATTACCACCTGAAAGTTAGCCATCATGGGGTAGCGTTTGGCGGCGTTCAGTATGGTGACAACATCTGTATCCTTACCGTAAACTACGGTCTGGTTAAAGCCCTTTTCGGCATCGGTAAGTAAATGATGCTCAATATAGTTGCTGATTTTGTCAATAAAGTAAGGCTCCTCGCCGTGCAGCAGGTAAACAGGCTTTTGCTTACCGTGCTTAATGTCTTTTATAATTTCGTCGGCCGTCATGTAACAAGGGGCAAATTACAAATTATCAAATTAGGAGATGGGAGATATTATGCAGAATTTAGCCTGATGGATTTGCTGCAGCCGCTTAACTTACCGCCATACCCCTTTAAGCTCACCGAGCATGGAGGGCAGCTATCCGTTTTTGATGAGATACGGAAAAAGAACATCATCCTTACCCCTGAAGAATGGGTAAGGCAGCATTTTGTGCAGTACCTCATTCATCATAAAAATTACCCTAAGGGCTTAATAAAGCTGGAGGGCGGCCTGAAGATGAATGCACGGCCCGGCCGCACAGATATTGTGGTACATAACCGGCAGGGCAGCAAAATATTACTGGTAGAGTGCAAAGCCCCGGCCGTACCCATTACACAGAAGGTTTTTGATCAGATAGCCCGGTATAATTTTACACATCAGGTACCGCTGCTGGCGGTGAGCAATGGCCTGGTACACTTTTATTGCAGTGTAAACTTTGCACAAAAGGAGTATTGCTTTTTAGAAGCCCTGCCGGCATATGAGGCAGCTTTGTAGTTTACTCCTCACTCGTTGAAACGGATGCTGCTGCGCTGATCAGCTTTTCCTTCAACTCTTCGGGTTTAAAGGGTTTGGCAATATAATCATTCATGCCTGCGCTGAAAACCTGCTCCCTGATGTCAGTAAGCGCTGATGCGGTAAGGGCGATAATCGGTGTGGCCGCCTTCTTGGTATCCGCCAGTTTCCTGATTTCTATGGCCGAATCAAAACCGTTCATCACCGGCATCTGCAAATCCATCAAAATCATATCAAAATTACCATACAACACCTTTTGAATGGCAATTTCGCCGTTTTCGGCGAATACCGGCGTAATATCCCACTTGGAGAAGAGCTTTTTCATCAGCATAACATTTACCGGGTTATCTTCAGCGATCAGCACGTTCATGCCCTTTAACACTGTATTTTCCTGCTGCGGCTGTGCAGCTACGGGCGGCGCATATTTTTCGGTAGATACCGGAAATTCCATATTGAATGAAAATTCAGAGCCTTCGCCCGGCCTGCTCTTAACCTGCATCTGGATGTTCTGTAACTCGAGCAGGCGCTTTACAATGGCAAGGCCAAGCCCGGTACCGCCATACTGCCTTGTGGTGGTGATGGATTCCTGGGTAAAGGGCTCAAATATGGCTGTCAGGTTTTCCTCTCCTATACCAATGCCGGTATCGCGCACTGTAAAGTTTACAGTAAGGGTATTGTGCCTGTCTTCCGTTACCCTGGCATCAATCCAAACGGTGCCCTGCCGGGTGAATTTAATAGCATTGCTGATCAGGTTGAACAAGATTTGCGTAATCCGCGTAGGGTCGCCGAACAGTACCTTACGCTGCAGGCTTTCATCAACATTCAGTACAAAATCAAGCCCTTTCTCGCGCGCCTTGATATGCTGGCCGCCGCAAATGTTGGCCATCAGCTCCGGCAGGTTGAATTTGATATTTTCGAACACCAGCTTGCCCGATTCTATCTTATTAAAGTCGAGCACATCATTGACGATAGCCAGCAGATTGCTGCCCGAAAATTTCAAAATACTGAGGTTCTCCTGCTGATCGGGCCTAGGATTGCTCATCAGCAGCAGGTTGCTCATGCCGATTACGGCGTTCAGCGGCGTACGTATTTCATGCGACATTACCGACAGAAACTCCGATTTAGCCTGCGATGATTTTTCAGCCTTCTCTATGGCGGCCTCCAGCCTTTCATTAAGCCGGCTCTGCTCCTCGCCTGTTTTCCGCAGCTGCTGTATCGTTTTTACAAAGGCCATGTAAAACTGGCTGTGAATAAAAATAATCAATACAAACAGGGTAAAAATGCTGATGATCAGCGTAGTTTCATCAACCTTTTCGGGCTTAAAATCAATAAAGTAACTGCTGTTGAACTGAAACAGTAAAAACGCTAAAACAGGTATTACGTTAACGAGCGAATAGGCCAGCCCCCACCTGGAACCCAGCATATAATAGCTGTACAGGATAATGAGAATGATGATTTGTACGGTAACTACATTTACATTCTGCAATACAATAAAAACGTCAAACAAATTAACGAAGGTGGTGAAACCCAGCAGGAAATGCGAGATAACCTTCCAGTCGCCCTGCCATGTGAAAATTTTGAACAGCAGCACAATTACAATGGCAAAAGTGCCGCTTACCAGCGAAAGCAGGAACCTGTGCTGAAAATATACATTGGTCCACAGCGCAACAATAGCTACGAAGGAAAGCCACAAAGTATAATACAGCAGCTTAATGCGTGCCTGATCGATAATGGACTGCTTAGAATTTAACAGCTTATAGACGGATACATTGAAAAAGCTTACCTGCGCGTTTGACATTCAGTATGGAATAAGGCAACATTAACAATTGGTGTAGCAAACAGCCGGCAAAGAAAGACTGTTCATTACGCAGTTATTGCAATTAACCTGCCAATGTATTCAGGCCCTCCTCCAGAATTCTGAGTTTAGCTTCTGCATCGGCTTTCTTCTTTCTTTCGTTATCTACAATTTCAGGCTTTGCATTGCTTACAAAACGCTCATTTAACAGCTTAGCTTCTACCGATTTTAAAAAGCCTGTCAGGTATTCCTTTTCTTTGAGCAGGCGTTCCATTTCAGCGGCAGCATCTAAATTATCGCCCAAAAGCAGGTAAAATTCATCATTGCCTGTAATAAAATTAACGGCGCCGTTTACTTTATCTTGGGTAAAATCAAATTTGCTCAGGTTGGCCAGCCTGATGATAACAGGTGCATAAGGCAGATAATTAGTACCTGAGGTAGGTTTTACAAACAGGGTCAGCGCTTCCTTCGGAGATATTTGTTTACCGTTGCGGATATTTCTTACCTCGGTAATTAACTGCTTTACCATTTCAACTTCGGCCAGCAGGCGGGTATTTACTTGCTCAATTGCCGGCAGTTGGGCAACAATGCAGCAGTCATCAGGTGCACGTTCGCCAAATACTTCATCATGCCATAGCTCCTCGGTAATAAAGGGCATAAACGGATGCAGCAGCTTTAACAGGTTTTCAAAAAAGCCGGCGGTTAGCCGGTAGGTTGCAGTATCAATAGGCTGCTGGTAAGCCGGCTTAATCATTTCGAGATACCAGGCACAGAAATCGTCCCATACCAGTTTGTAGGTTGCCATCAGCGCTTCCGACAGGCGGTACTGTTTAAAGTTTTCGTCAATATCGGCCAGTGCCTGGTTAAACCGGTTGTTAAACCATTGTACCGCAATATCATTAGCTGCGGTTTGCTGCGGGTTATCCTTTACTTCCCAGCCCTTAACCAGCCGGAAGGCGTTCCATATTTTGTTGGCAAAGTTACGGCCCTGCTCACAGTCCTTCTCATCAAACATCAAATCGTTGCCTGCCGGCGATGAGAGCAGCATGCCTACGCGCACACCATCGGCGCTGTACTTCTTCATCAAATCCAGCGGATCGGGCGAGTTACCTAACGACTTCGACATTTTGCGGCCCAGCTTGTCGCGCACAATGCCGGTCAGGTACACATTGGTAAAGGGCTTCTCATTCCTGAACTCGTGCCCGGCCATAATCATACGCGCTACCCAGAAAAACAAAATTTCGGGGGCCGTTACCAGATCATTGGTCGGGTAATAATAATTGATATCGGCATTATTCGGGTCACGAAAACCATCGAATACTGAGATAGGCCACAGCCATGAGGAGAACCAGGTATCAACCACGTCCTCATCCTGCCGCAAATCCTGCGGTTGAAGGTCTGTGGTTCTTGATTGTATTTTTCTTGCCTCCTCATACGCTTCCTGGCGCGTTCTGGCCACCACAAACTGACCATCGGGTAAATACCAGGCAGGTATCTGCTGCCCCCACCATAACTGCCGGCTGATGCACCAGTCGCGCACGTTTTCCATCCAGTGGCGGTAGGTATTCACAAACTTTTCAGGTATCAGCTTCACCTCGCCATCCAGCACATCGGCCAGGGCGGGTTTCACCATCTCTTGCATTTTGCAAAACCACTGCATGGAAAGCTTCGGCTCGATGACCGCATCCGTCCGCTCCGAAAATCCCACCTGCGATTTATTGTCCTCCACTTTTTCCAGCGCACCGGCATCTTCCAGCAGTCTGGCAATTTTTTTTCGGGCTGTAAAGCGGTCTTCGCCTACCAGTATCTGCGCATTACTGTTCAGGGTACCGTCATCATTCAGAATATCAATTACGGGCAGGTGATGTTTTAAGCCCAGTTCATAGTCGTTCAGATCGTGCGCCGGGGTTACCTTCAGGCAGCCGGTACCAAAATCCATGGCTACATACTCATCCAGTATAACGGGTATTTCACGGTTGATGAGCGGTATCAGCACCCGCCTGCCATGCAGGCCCCTATACCGTTCATCATTGGGATTGATGCAGATGGCGCTATCCGCCATGATAGTCTCAGGGCGGGTAGTGGCGATGGTTAATGTGTGGCGGGTAATGGGTGATGCGTGTTCAGCGCCCCCGTCACCGGCCACCGAAACCTGATCACCAACAATATTGTACCTGATATAATATAACTTCTGATTTACCTCCTTCCGGATCACCTCCTCGTCAGATACGGCGGTTTTACCCTGCGGGTCCCAGTTCACCATGCGCACGCCGCGATAGATCCAGCCCTTTTTATAGAGGTGGATAAAGCTGTCGATTACCGCTTCGGATAGTGACTCATCCATCGTGAAGCTGGTCCGGTCCCAATCGCAGCTGGCGCCCAGTTTTTTCAGCTGATCTAAGATAATACCGCCGTATTTGTTTTTCCATTCCCAGGCATAATTTAAAAATTCCGGGCGGGTTAACTCCTTTTTGCTGATGCCGCGCTCTTTGAGCATAGCTACCACCTTGGCCTCGGTGGCAATACTGGCATGGTCGGTGCCGGGCACCCAGCAGGCGTTTTTTCCCTGCATACGGGCACGGCGTATCAGTACATCCTGTATGGTATTGTTGAGCATGTGGCCCATGTGCAAAACGCCGGTAACGTTGGGCGGCGGAATAACGATGGTGTACGGCTCGCGCTCATCAGGCACCGACCTGAAAAAGCCCTGCTGCATCCAGTAGCTGTACCACTTATCTTCAACCTCGTGAAACCCATACGTTTTGGAAATGCTCATAGCCGGCAAATTTACGAAAATAGCTGCAAGAGCCAAAAGAGACAAGGCAGACTTGGAACTGATCACTTAATTGTAAGAGAAACGGCATAGATGTTGGCCTTAAACCGTTGCCTGCTTTACAAAAAAGCGGGTATAAGTGCTTAGCTACAGCCCTTTTTTATAGGATACATCAGTCATTGTTTCCGTATTGCCCATCTGCTGGTCTAACTGCAAATCCAGGTTAGTGGCACGCAGCGAACTGATGCTATAGTTATCAGCGCTGTTGCCTTGGTAGTTTATCAGGAGGCTATTAGTCCTATAAGCGTAGGTAAAGGCGATGGTATCATTACCCATTATCCCTTTGCCGCCACCGCTTCCGTAAAATTCTAAATATTTAAACACATTACCGGGATTAGTGATAGTATGCCCGGTGCCGCCTCCAACAGGAAAAGCATTCTGAGATGCACCTTGCAGATACCATTTGCCAAGCAGGCTGATGCCGGAACTATTGCTGCCTGTTTCCGATTTTTTGCACCCGTTCAGTAATACTGCACAAAACAGTAGTTTGATTGATATTTTCATAAAATTACAACTTTAGGTTAGTACATGGGCACCTCAAGAGAACCCCCTGATGCTTAAAATGACACTTACTTGTTACAATTATCTTCAATATTAATCACTAATTTTCAATTTTTGAAATCAATTAAAACATAGAATGAACTTTAAGTTAAGCCATTTATTTTTAACTGGCGCTGTATGCCTCTCGGCCGGCGTATTTGCCGCGGATGGCGGTAAAACCGGCAAGGCAACACCTGCCCCGCCGCGCAAATTCATTGACCCGGCCAACATGGACCCGGCAGTAAAGCCGGGCGACAATTTTTTTGATTATGCCAACGGTAACTGGATAAAGCAAAACGCTATACCTGCCAAAGAAACCCGCTGGGGCAGCTTCAACATTCTGCATGATGAAAATACCAAGAAGCTGCTGGGCATTTTAACCGAGGCCAGCGCAGCCACAAGCCAGCCTAAGGGCAGCCTGAAGCAGCGCGTGGGCGACCTGTATGCCAGCGGTATGGACAGCCTTGCCATTGAGCGCCGCGGCTATAACCCTGTAAAGCCGGATTTAGCCCGCATCGGCGCCATCAGTAATTTGAATGGCGTGCTGAATGAGATGGCCTATGAACGGGTAAACGGCGAAGCCGGCCCGCTGTTCGGCTTTGGCGTGGGCCAGGATTCCAAGCATGTTACCAGAAACGTGGTGCAGCTTAGCCAGGGCGGCACCTCCCTGCCCGACCGCGACTATTATCTCAAAAGCGATGCCCGTACCCAAAAAATACAGGCAGCTTACCAGCAGTACATTGTTAATCTGTTTACCCTGACCGGTGCCAGCCAGGCCGATGCAGTGAAATATGCCGGTACCATATTTGACATGGAAACCACACTGGCTAAAGCACAGCTGAGCCGCGTTGCCATGCGCGACCCTAACAAAACCTATAATAAGCTTTTAGTAACTGATCTGGATAAATCTACCCCGCACATCCGCTGGGAAGACATGCTGGCTAAGCTGAAGGTGGCCGGCCAGGATACCCTGCTGGTGGCCGAGCCTGATTTTTTTGTAACGGCCGATAATTTGCTGGCCGGCAGAACGGTTGCCGACTGGAAGATATATTTAAAGTGGGGAATTTTACGAAATGCGGCCTCCTCGCTAAGTTCGCCTTTTGTGAAGGCAAATTTTGATTACAGCAGCGTTTTAAGCGGCCAGAAGGTGCAGACCCCGCGCAACGAGCGCATGTCGGGCCTGGTGGACGGCAGCTTGGGCGAACTGCTGGGCCAGCTGTATGTGGAAAAATATTTTACGGCCGCCGCTAAACAGTATATGGTAAACCTGGTGAGCAACCTGAAGCTGACCCTGGGCGACCGTATTAAACGCCTCGACTGGATGAGCGACGAAACCAAGGCCCGCGCCCTGAAAAAGCTGAACGCCTTCACCGTTAAGATAGGCTATCCGGATGTATGGCAGAAATATACAGGCTTAAGCATTGAGCGTAATGATTTCGCCGGTAACGTGCGCCGCATTTCAGCCTGGCGGTATGATTATAATGTAAGCCAGCTGGGCAAGCCGGTAGATAAAAAACGCTGGGGCATGTCGCCGCCTACGGTGAACGCCTATTACAGCCCGGTGAATAATGAGATTGTGTTCCCGGCGGGCATTTTGCAGTTTCCTTTCTTTGATTTTGCGGCTGATGATGCCGTAAATTATGGCGGCATCGGCGCGGTTATCGGCCACGAGATGACTCACGGGTTTGACGACCAGGGCCGCCAGTATGATGCCGATGGCACCCTGCGCGACTGGTGGACCAGAACGGATGCCGACAAGTTTAAAACCCGCGCCGACAGGGTGGTTGACCAATATAATCACTTCACCGTGCTGGATACCCTGCATGTAAACGGCAAACTTACCCTGGGCGAAAACCTGGCCGACTTGGGCGGCCTGAATGTAGCTTATGAGGCGTTTAAGAAAACCAGGGAAGGGCAGTCGTCTGCTAAGGTTGACGGCTTTACGCCCGACCAGCGTTTCTTCCTGTCGTGGGCGCAGGTGTGGCGGGGTTCGCAGCGCCCCGAGGCGGCAGCTTCGCGCATCCTTACCGACCCGCACTCGCCCGAAGAATACCGTACCAACGCCCCGCTTACCAATATTGATGCCTGGTACACCGCCTTCCATATACAGCCCGGCGACAAGATGTACAAGAAACCGGAGGATAGAATACACGTTTGGTAGTGTTATAACTACCCTGCTGAAAAAATAAGCCCGGTTTGCGCCGGGCTTGTTTTGTTTTAGTAAAGCGGTGCTTAATCCAAGCCCAGCAGGTGTTCACGTTCACAGAAGTGTGAACACCCGTGAACGTTCATGAACGTTCATGAACACTGACAGGATAATGGCAGTGCACTGTGAATGAGCAATTTAATTGACTGGTTTTGAACTCGTCAACTTGGTGTTTTACGCCGAAGCAGGTTTTTAGGCGTAAATTTTTTAAATTGTGAACGCTTTGTCTGCCTGTATGAACGAGTTTTCTTATTCCATTTTAGGCCGGTTCAAGCGCCTGCGCTTGAATACCCTGCTTCAGGCTGTTTTGCAATAAGAAGCAGAAACAGTACATTGTACTGCCATATTGCGCAATGCCTCAATGAATAAAACGTATGCCGTTTTGCAAGACTTTTCCTTGCAGCCGTCAAACATTTAATAATATTAGGCATCTAATCACTCTGCTAACCCAACCGCAGGACTTAACAGCATGATAGTTTGATAATTGAATTTTGTTGGTTAGCTTGGTATTTTAAAACCATGTTGAAATGAACAATCCTTTCATAAATATCACAACGCAAGGCGGCAACGTATTAATTAATGTAAATGATATTTCTTTTGTGGAAAGACATCCATTAGGTTGCAGGGTTGTAATGCAGTCAAAAGATTCAGAAGGAATTAATCATGAACATATTGCTACTATGCAGTGGGGAGATGTTACCGGGCGAATCCAGGCAGTATATAATCAGTAGTATCAACCTTTGACTGTTGCCTGATAATATCAGTAACCCGTCTTATTATGGCCTCTGCATCATATGTTTTCAGGCCTGAAAACATAATAGCCACTTCTTTGGCTTTAATTTCAATTTCTTTTTGTTCCATGATTTTTGTTTGTTAATAGTGAGATAGTTACTTTTAATGAAATTTTATTAGCGAACTCGTTCAGGGCAGCGAAACGACCAAATCCCACCCGAACTATACGAGACGATTTATTGCCACATGCAACAGCGTGGGGAATATCACTCGTATATGGCGCTTGGTCGTGCCTGCTGTCCGGTGAGGCCCCACGCTATTTATTATAATCGCCAGGCAGGGGCTAATGGCACAAGTCATTAGCTATTATGAAGTTTATAAAAATTGCTGGCTATACTCTATTGCTTATGT
>CAXTAP010000032.1:0-33811 GCA_964241965.1 uncultured Mucilaginibacter sp. | reverse complement strand
AGCTCGTCGGGCTCATAACCCGAAGGTCGTAGGTTCGAGTCCTGCTCCCGCTACCTTAAAACAAAAGCCTCAAATTTAAAATTTGAGGCTTTTGTTTTAAGGTGTTAGTTGGGTAGTAACAAGCCGGTGCTGTTTACTTCAATGCATAATTCAGGTATCCGCCATCGGCTATGAGTTCCGTGCCGGTAATGAAGCTTGCATCGTCAGAGGCCAGGAACAAGACCGTTTTTGCTATTTCATCGGGGTCGCCTACCCTTTGCAGTGCCGTAGCAGCCGCTAATAGTGGTTTTGCCTCTGCAGGAACCGCTTTTTCCAATCCGGGCGTTTGCACCGGTCCCGGACTAACAATATTTACGCGGATTTTTCGGTCAGCCAGTTCATTTGCGGCCACCTGCGCAATTTTGTTTAATGCGCCTTTGGTGGCAGCATATATGCTGGTTCCCGAATTTGATGCCGTTGCCACCGTTGATGAAGTGAAAATTACCGCCGCTCCGTTTGCCAGGTGCGGAATTAACTTTTGCAGGGTGAAAAAATGACCCTTTACATTGGTATTAAACTGCGCATCAAAATCGGCTTCTGTTGCCTGTTCAATGGGTGCAAATTTGCCTATACCTGCGTTAAGGAACAGAACATCCAGCGGCGCTCCGTTAGCTGCCACTGCTTTTTCCAGAACGGATATGTCGGCTGACTTTGAGGTGTCGGCTAATACCGTTTTTAAATTCGGGCTGTTGATCTCCCCGGCTGCCTTTTGCAGATTCTCAGCATTCCTGCCGGTAATCCAAACGTTTGCGCCTGCATTAATAAATGCTTTTGCGGTTGCCAACCCGATTCCGGTGGTTCCGCCCGTTATAACTACATTTTTTCCTGTAAAATTCATGATTTAAATTTTTTAGTATTTAAACTTCAAACATAGCTCAATAAAATTTATTTTAGTTACTTTGTAACTAAAAGTAACAGTAACGTTTGGGTAACAAGGTAACTTATGACTGAGCATGTATGCCTGCTGGGGCACAAAAAGGAGATTATGGCTGTCCATGATGCGATGGATGTACTGAGCGGCAAATGGAAGATCTCCATCCTCTCATCTATTTGCTATTATAACAAAAGGCGGTTTTCGGATATTCTGAGCGATGTGAATGGCATCTCAAACAAAATGCTGAGCAAGGAATTAAAGGAACTGGAAGTAAATAAACTGATTAAACGGACGGTTTTGGATACACAGCCGGTCACTGTTCAGTATAACCTGACAGAATACGGCAGAACGTTACAAACCATCATTGATAATCTTGCAGTGTGGGGGATGGAGCACCGTAAAGTAATTACCGGAAAATAACAGCAATCTTTAAAATCTGATGGGGCTTAAACCTGCGTTAATGCAGTTCGATTTTAACCAAGTTTTGCTACTCAAAAAGCAACTCAAATCTTCCTGATCTAAAGTTTATTTTATCATACATATTTTGCGGTAACCGTTGCGGCATTGACCTCCAGTACCATCTTCCGCCCGAAGATCAGCGTCTGGTTGTCAGGGATATGCCCGGCAGGAAAATCAAAGCATACCGGATAATGGTACGCTTGTACTGCGTCCATAATCATTTCCGGCACGGTTTGCCCGAAGGGAATATCATTGTCCTTTAAATTAGTAAAACCGCCCACTATCAGGCCGGCCAGCCTGGCCAGTTTACCTGCCCGTTTCAGGATGTGCAGCAGGCGGTCAATGGCATACAGGTATTCGCCCACATCCTCTATAAATAAAATTTTACCGTCGTAACTGTAATCTGATACTGAGCTCAGCACTGAAACCAGCATCATCAGGTTGCCGCCAGTGATAGCTGCTTCGGCATGGCCGGTACGGTTTAAGGCATGGCCTGCAAGCTGATAGCTTATGGGTTCGCCAAAAAGGGCTTGGCGCAGGGTTTCCAGCGAGGCGGCCGAGCCCTCAGCAATGTTCACCGGCATTTGCCCATGCAGGGTTTGCAGGTTGTAATTAGCATGTAAATGTGCGTGCAGCACGGTAATATCACTGAAGCCGATAATCCATTTGGGATGGCGGCTTAATGAACTGAAATCAACCTCGTCAACGATCCGGATAGTGCCATAACCGCCTCGCGCAGCAAAAACGGCCCTGATGGTATCATCATCAATAAACCGCTGCAGGTCTGCAGCGCGCAGCGCATCGTTTCCTGCAAACTGATGATAGGAAGCGGTCAATGTATCGCCGGGCACAACTTCCAGTTCCCAGTTTTGCAGCAAGGCTATGGCATCATCCATAGGTTGCAGCAGTTTCTTGGCCGGGCAGGTGATGGCTACCTTGTTGCCTTTTTCTAAGTAGGGGGGCGTTATGCTCATATTTGAATTATCTTTGCACTTTAAAAAATCAGCGTAAACATTTGGAAGCTCAAAAATACAAACGATATACCATTACTGCGGCATTACCTTACGCCAACGGGCCCAAGCACATCGGCCACCTGGCGGGCGCCTACATTCCGGCCGATTTATACGCCCGTTACTTACGCCTTAAAAAGCGTGATGTGGTTTTTGTATGCGGCTCCGACGAGCATGGTACTGCTATTGCCAACCAGGCCATGAAGGAGCATACCACGCCGCAGGCCATTATTGACAAGTACCATGCGCTGATTCAGTATTGCTTTAATAAGCTGAACATTTCCTTTGATATTTATCACAGAACCAGCGCCCCTATCCATCATCAAACGGCGCAGGAATTTTTTTTGAATTTAAATGCCAAGGGCATTTTTGAGGAAAAGGAATCGGAGCAGTATTATGATGAGCAGGCCGGCGCTTTTCTGGCCGACCGTTATATTGTAGGCACCTGCCCCAATTGCGGCAATGAAAATGCTTACGGCGACCAGTGTGAGCGCTGCGGTACCTCTTTGAGCCCCGATGAATTGATTGACCCGCGCTCCACCCTAAGCGGCAACAAACCAGTAAAGCGGTTAACCAAACACTGGTATTTGCCGCTTGACCAGTATGAAGGCTTTTTAAAGGAATGGATTTTAAACGGCCATGCCGCCGACTGGAAAACCAACGTTTACGGCCAGTGTAAAAGCTGGATTGACGGCGGCCTGCACCCCCGTGCCGTAACGCGGGACCTGGACTGGGGCATTCAGGTGCCCGTGCAGGGAGCCGAAGGTAAAGTACTGTACGTTTGGTTCGATGCGCCTATCGGGTACATTTCGGCCACACGGCAGTGGGGACTGGATAACAACAGGGACTGGGAGCCTTACTGGAAAAGCGATGACACCAAGCTGGTGCACTTTATTGGTAAGGATAATATCGTGTTCCATTGCATTGTGTTCCCGGTAATGCTGAAAGCGCAGGGGGAGTTCATTTTGCCGCAGAATGTACCTGCCAATGAATTTATGAACCTGGAGGGCGATAAGATGTCAACCAGCCGGGGATGGAGCATTGAGATGCATGAATACCTCGAAGATTTTCCGGATAAGATTGATGAATTGCGTTACTACCTTACCGCCATTGCCCCCGAAACCAGCGACAGCGAATTTACCTGGAAGGATTACCAGGCCCGGGTAAATAATGAGCTGGTGGCCATACTGGGCAATTTTATAAATCGGGTAATGATACTGATGCATAAATTTTACGGCGGCAGGATCGAAGCGGATAAGCCTAAAATAGATTTTACGGATATTACGCTGCAAACCGAAACCAGCCGCCTGTATGATGAACTGGAGCAGAGTTTTGAAAATTACAAATTCAGGCAGGCGCAGCAGGCGGCCATGGAAATGGCCCGCCTGGGTAACCGCTACCTAACCGAGCAGGAACCCTGGAAAACCATTAAAACCAACCCTGCCGCAGCTAAGGCCGCACTGCACAACTGCCTGGTGCTTATTGCGCATTTAACCACTGCACTGCAGCCGTTTTTACCAAACACTGTTAAAAAGATTTTGGGCATGCTGAACTGGCCCGAAGAACAGATTGCCTTTGGCGAGGATATATTTTTTACAAGCGGGCACCAGCTAAACCCGCCGGCCCTGCTATTTGATAAAATTGAGGATGAAGTAATGGAAAAGCAGGTACAAAAGCTGCAGCTTAAAAAACAACAAGCCAGCCCCACTATGCAGGAGAGCACCCCGATATCTACACCAGCCAGGCAAAATATTACTTATGAACAGTTTGCCGCATTAGATATTCGCATTGGTACGATTACAGCTGCCGAGAAAGTAGCCAAAACCAAAAAACTGCTGAAGCTGACTATTGATACCGGGCTCGACCAGCGCACCGTAGTATCAGGTATTGCTGAGCATTATGAGCCGGAAAACATTATCGGGCAGCAGGTGAGCATCCTGGTTAACCTGGAGCCGCGCGAAATTAAGGGCATCCTCTCTCAGGGCATGATCCTGATGGCCGAAAACGCTGAGGGCAGGCTTACCTTTGCCGCCCCGGTGGACAGCCTCCACAATGGCTCGGTGGTACGGTAATAGAGTTATAGTACACAGCTATGCAAAACTATAGCTAAGCAGCATTCCTTTAAACTTACTTAGCATAAATTACAAAGTACTGCACGACAATAAGTATGGGAATGATAAAGAATAAGCCAAAGGAAAACCAATGGCCTGCGTTGTACAGATTGACCCTGAAGCGCTCACTGCCCTTTCCTGTTAAACCAAACGTCGGCAAGGTAACCCAAGCTATAAAGCAAGGTGGCTATTTCTACTACGTTTAACTATATAATGCAATCACCGGCAATGGTAAACCGCATATCTTTAAAGCCCTTTTCATACAGTTCAGTAAGCTAACGTTTGGCTAAGCTGCTTGATTAGCAGAAATTCGACGGTTAAATCGGTTGATTACATAATGTCGCGAGTCAGGTTGACCTTTAAACCTATGTAGTTTTTAAATATATTTTGAATAATATTATATATTGTCTATTGCCATCAAGGTTTCTTCCAATTTTTTACTAACTAATTATAATTTAAGACCAGTTTTCCTCCGTCCCTTTTATACATTTCAACTTTTAAAATGTTTTTTATTTTAACTAAGGAGTCTCCTACCTTTACTTTTGACTCCCATTCGGGGTAGAGGCCATAGATATTTTATCCGATAGAAAAATAGTTTTGGTATTATGATTTTTCGAGTCGTAATAACTGGAATCTACTTTTCCATTAAATGACTTCAATGCATCATCATGCAAAATACGTTCTTCACCACTTAGCGTCGTTGATGCAAAATGGACACTAAGCGTTATTAAAAATGTAATGAACAGGGTATATATACCTATCGTGAAATTCTTCGTTGAGCTTTGCATTACTGTTCTGCTTTCGATGATGGTTGGTTAATAAGTGATTCCATATATAAATCACTGGATAGTATTAAAATCCCTTAAGTGCCAAGAGGGTTTTGATCAATAGTATATCCTCTTGCGGGTTATACAAAACTATATCAAATCATTTAATTTAATTTAATTTAATCCATATATACCCTAATCCTTTAAAATTAAACGTTTAAAGAAACAGCTTACCTCCTATATTATTTGTTTTCTGCTCAACCTTATCTCTCCTGCGCTTTTGTTACTACTAAGCTTTTAGATAATTAAGTTATTGTCAATAAGCTGTTTCTCTAACAAAAGTGGCACTGTTAATCAAAATCCTCAAAACTATGGGCCTTTAACCGATCTATCAGCATTGGTGGCTCTTGATAGGCATCAATCGGTGTACTTAGTGGTTTGGTATTGTTTGTACCCGAAAAATCCAGCTTGTACCCAATATTATCCTGTGTTGTCATAAAGACATTATCATACTCTTTATCGTACTCAGCCAGGTATAGCATTACCCGCTTTCCATTATTCTGTTCATCTATCCAATCATCTCCCGTCTTAATTGTCGTCCATCCTTTTACCCTTCCGTCCCACTTAATTCCAATAGGATATTTTAAGAAGTTAGCAGCAAAGCAGAAAGTAGCGAAATCAGTGTCATAAGGAAAGGTTACTGCGTACGAATCTGTAGCTATCTGCCATAACCTGGGCAGTGC
The DNA here is from genome assembly GCA_964241965.1 of uncultured Mucilaginibacter sp. Classification (GTDB taxonomy): domain Bacteria; phylum Bacteroidota; class Bacteroidia; order Sphingobacteriales; family Sphingobacteriaceae; genus Mucilaginibacter. The sequence goes on along the minus strand of CAXTAP010000032.1, from coordinate 27,808 downwards.
CGCAAAATCATCTTTATTGTAAAGGTTACAGAATTTCGTTAATGCCAGCCTGATGTCTCCCTGCATAACATGATCAACCATAATCAGCTTGTCATTATCCATTTTCAAGGCTGGTTTTTTATCTTTCGAAGGACGGGCCGGGTCTTCAGCCTGCTGATTACTATTAGATAGAAATATTCTGACTACCAAAAACAGGATTACAAGCAAGATAACGAGGAGAATAAAGGTTTTCATGTAGGGAAAAGGCTAAGGTCAACTGGTTCACTCGTTTCGTTCACTGCTAAAATAGCACTTACCCGCCAATTCGACAAATGCAAATATTCTTCCCTCTAAGGGTTGCTAAATAGCTGAATTACAATCGTGGGTGCTAAGTACTGATACAGTCGGCTTGTCTCTTTCAAAGTCAAAATATTTACGCATGGCTACGTTTAAATTTGCTTATCTTCATTACATGAAGCACCCCCTTATCCTCTGCTTTGTAGCTTTGTTTACCTATAAAGCAGCAGCACAGCCTGCTGCCAGTTTCCAGTGGCCAATTCCTGATTTTTCATGCTGACCGCAACATCACCAGATAGTGCTTTCAGCCTGAACACCTGATAAAACAGGTAGTCGCCTGCCAACTTAAAGTCACCTTTACTCAGGTAAAAGTTCGACAGGTTCACATAGGAAATGCCGAAAGCTTTGATAACTTTTTCCTGGTATAGCTCCATTAGGTCGATATGATCCAGCAGCAGGATGCCGAATGTCATCGCCTGCATGAAGCTGGCTTCCGCTTCGTTTGGAAGATGCTGGTTATCTAACCGGTTTCCCTCATCCGTAGCGGCTTGCCACTGCTCTTTGATGATCATCATCTCCGTAGTTGACATATTCAGAAGGGTATAATGATTTTAAACATACATTCCGGCTCATATTATAGATGCCGCTCCTGCCGTTGGGAGAGGCAGTATAATACTCGAAGTATTGCAGCCGGCTCAAATGGTTCTGGTAGGCCGTATCAAAAAGATTGTTTACGGTCACCACCCATTCCAGCCGGTTGCTGCCGGCATAGCGCAGATGGCCGCTGGCGGAAATATTCATGAGGTCATAAGCCGGGGTTGGCGTTTCCGTACCGTACAAGCCTAAGTAGTGGTTCTGTGCCAGGTTCAGGTCGTTTTCCGCTTTCACCATTAATGCAGGGAAGGCGTAGCTCAGGCTGCTCAGCCAGCGGGGCGGCGGAATAAAAGGCAGATAGGCACCATCCGAACCGGTATTCCGGTGTTTCGGGTTGAGATTATTGCCATAGACCAGGGAAAAGGCGTTATCGAAATGAAATGCCTTCCAGTTTTCCGGCCGGATGTTCAGCGTAACGTTTGCCCCGTACAGCCGGGCATTGGTCTGTGTATATTGGAACGTCTTGTTGCCGGGAATGATAACCACCGGGTTGCCCTGCGCATTCACCTGCTGATCTTCGTAGATATAGTTCTGTATATAATTGTTGAACAGGGAAACACCCAACTGGAAGTTTTTGAGGCTGCCCAAGAGCTCGATATTTTCCTGTAAACTGAACTCCGGCTTGAAGTCCAGGTTACCTACGTAATAAATGTGTGCGCCGGGGTCCAGGCCATTAGAAGCAATCTCGGTAATGTTAGGCGCACGGTAGCCGCGGGCAATGTTACCCTTCAAGCTCAAATTATCTGTCAGGGCATACGTAGCCCTAATACTGCCAGTTAGCCCCTGAAAGTCGAGGTGAAAAGGTTCAAAGTTCTCATTGGCCCCGGCGGCTCCGGCAGACACCTGGTGCAGAAAGCCGAAGGAGGGGTCAGTTGCCGTACACATGACAGAGCCCTTTTCGCTGCGGTGATCAATTCGCAACCCGCCGGCTACCGTCCACCTATCTTTCTTCCAGTCTATGATCCGCATGGCGCCCCCATCCCGAAAGCCAATGGCAAGGTAGCTGCGCCGCCTACGCTGACCCTGGCCGGCCTGACTGCAGGCACTTCCTGCACCATCGCTGCCGTTCGGGATACCAGCAGCGCCTTTTTACAGTATTTGAGCCGGCTGGAGATGCGCATCGGCACCCCGGTAAAATTAATAGAGAAGATAGCTTTTGATGGCTCACTGGTCATTGCTGTAAATGGCAGGCCGGAAGTGACCGTTTCCAGTAAATTCGGGGAAAGTATCCTGGTGAACAAGTAAAGTCAGGTAAGGTACCAGACTGATACTTTACCCGATACTGTTAGCAGCAGCCGGTTTTCTCCACTGCTTTAGCTCCTTCAAGCCCCCCTGCTTTCAATGAAGCAAAAGTAATAAAGCCCGGGGCTGCTAAATATATTAAGTACACCTGTTGGGTAAACTCATACAGCAGGCCGGAGGTTATCTGCCTGCAATACAGGCAGGAGATCAACAGGCGCAAAGTTACCCGGATAGCAGCCGGCATGGGCCTTACCATCGGTAGCGGCTGCGAACACTATTATGATCCGCTCATGCGGCACAACTTGTCAGCCTCGGGTTTGCCTCCTTGAATGTGAAGGCATTGAAAGAGGCGATTGATGTTCTGGCTAAGGCAATAAAAGAGCAGCGCACATTGGCTGAAGGAATCTATTGAGCATGGTGTAAAAAGGCAATCTCTCTAATTGAAAGCCCGCATGGAAATTGCTATTATAAACATCTTACTGCTGTCAAAAGCGACTAATAAATATTAATCGCGATAGTTGGTAGCAGTTAACCGACACTTTTTCAAATAACTTCACCAATTATCTCTTTATTTGAGAGGGGCGGTAGTTAAAGGCGTTACCGGCTCCCCTTGCGGGATGCGCCCCTGCAGCGCCGGCATGGAGACGTTGGGCAGGTGCGGCAGCACCAGGCGGGCAAAGTGGCGGGCTTCATCCAGCAGCGGATAACCCGACAGAATGAACGCCCGCATACCCATATCCATATACCGGCTCAGCTTTTCCAGGATCTGGTCCGGATTGCCTACCAGGCAGCCGCCGGCGCCGGAGCGGGCCTTGCCGATGTCAGTCCACAAGCAGGGCTCTACAAAGCCGTCGGCATCTGCCTGCAGGCGCATCTCATTTTGCCGCTTCACGCCCAGCGACCAGGAATCCTGCGCCCGGCTCTTGATTTCGGCCCCCTTTACCGGATCAAATTTAGACATCAGTTTCCGGGCATAAGCCCGTGCTTCCTCCTCCGTTTCCCGCACAAGCACATGGATGCGCAGGCCAAAGTCGATCTTACGCCCGTAGCCGCCCGCCCGGGCGCTAACATCCTGCATGTTGTCATACAGCATCTGCTCGGTTTCCGGCCACATCAGAAACATATCGCAATAGCGGGCGCAAACATCGCGGGCGCCATCCGAGGTGCCGCCAAAGTACAGCAGCGGTCCGCCGTTCTGCTGGTAAGGTTTGGCCGGGTCGGCAGGCATGTCTAACTTATAAATTTCGCCTTGGTGCTGAATGCGTTCCTGCGTCCAGGCCTGCCGCAGTATCTCAATGGTTTCTGCGCAGCGCTGATAGCGAAAGGCCGCACCTTCCCGGTAGCCCGGCAAATCTGAGTTGATGATGTTGATGATGAGCCTGCCTTTAAGCATGTGGTCCAGCGAGGCCAGGGCCCTGGCCAGCACGGGCGGATGCAGTTCGCCGCAGCGGATAGCCGTTAGCAGGCCGATGCGATGGGTTTGCGGCGCCATGCCGGCTGCAAACGTAAGCACATCCTGCCCTACGGTGTAGGAGGTAGGCAGCAGGATGCTGCTGTAGCCTAAACTTTCTGCTTCCAGCGTAATGTCTCTGCAATGTGCAAAGCTGCTTCTGCGCTCCGGGTCCAGCACGCTCAGGTAAGCCGTGTCGCCGCCGCAGAGGTCATCAAACCAGGATATTTCAGCTATGCGCTGAGTTGTTCGGACAGGGACGGAAATATAAGCAGGCAGCATAAAAGTTATTGCGCGGTCAGTTTTAAAAAGGTTTTTTAAAATAAGTATACAGGCTGTAAATGATAACACCGGCACCCGCCAGCCATGCTACAGTTACCGCTTCCTGCAGCTTGATGTTAACCAGCAGCAGTAAGCAAAGCACTATAGAGCACAAAGCTAAAAAGCTTCCGGACTTTATACTGAACGGCGCCGGGTTTTGGGTTTGCCGGCGTAATACCAGCAAGGCTATACAGGTAGTGATAAAAGTAAACAAACGGATGATAGCGCTTATGGTCAGTGCATCCAGAAAAGATCCGTTAAGGGTTAGTATTACCAGTACCAGGGCAGACAGGATAATTGCCGGATAGGGCGTATAACGGGTTCGATGCACCAGGGTAAGCCATTGCGGCAGCTGCCGCTGCTCGGCCAGGGCAAACAGCAGGCGGGAACTGGTAAGCATCAGTGCATTCAGCGTGCCCAGCATGGTAATCAGCGCGCCGGCGGTGATCAGGTAAGTGCCTGTACCACCCATAAACGTACGGGCAGCCTCAGCAACAGGCTTTGCAGACTGAGCCAGTTTAGGCAATGTGCCCATGCACACCTGTTGTATGCCGATATATAGCAGCGTTACAATGCTCAACCCGATCAATAAGCCATGCGGCACGGTCTTTTGCGGTTCCCTGACCTCGCCTGCCGGAACGGCTGCCACATCAAAGCCCGAAAAAGCGAAAACCAGCAGCAGTACCGCGGAAGCCAATGAGGATAAGGTCAGGGGCCTGGGGTGCTGCACCGGAAGCGGGTGCACAAAAAACAACCCAACAGCAACAAACAGAAACAAGATCAGCAGCTTACAAATGGTGATGCCATTGTTAAAGATGGTAGCCTTACGTATCCCTGCATGGTTGATGGCAGCCAGGATAATAATTACACTCAGGATGAGTACGATCCTGATTAACCCCTGACCGGCCGGAGGCCACAAAAAAGCGGTGTAATCCATCAGCAGGTTGCAAACCGAGGCAAAGCTGAACAGGCGCGACAGCCACAGCAGCCATCCGGCAACAAAGCCGGTCAAGGGGCCTAAGGTGGCCAGCGTATACAGGTAAGGGCCGCCGGTGCCTCGAAAACGGCTGCCTACTTCGGCAAAGCACAGAATTAGCGCCAGCATAAGAACAGCGCAGCCGGCGAAGGCCCATAAGCTATTCACGCCCAACAGTGCAAATACTTTGGCCGGCAGGCCCAGTATGCCCGCGCCAACCGTAATATTAACAATTAAAGCAATAAAATCCCACTGACTGATGCGCCGGACCAGTTGCGGAGAGTTAGCTACGTCGGGATGCAAGCGGGTTAAAATCATCAGTTTAAAGGCAAGGTTTCCACCGGTACATCCCAGTGGGCCAGCAGCAGCTCAAAGCGGTACTGTTCGGCTTTGACATAAGCCTCCTGATTAGGGTACAGCTGCTTCTTATAGGGTTCGGTGATGCTGTAATCAAAGGCCAGGTGCTCGGTTTTAAAGGTAAGCGTTACTTTAAAATCCCAGCGGCTGTCCTCGCCGCTATGGATGATGGGCGTTTCCGCCACAATTTTCAGCACGTCGCCTTTCTCCTGCAGCTTTTTGAGCAGCGGGTAATGGTTCTTTTTCCACAGGGCAATAAATTCATCGGCATGGCCCCATTTCACTTTGTAATAGTTTTCAATCGTGATGGGTTTCCCGCCATCTGCCTGTGCAAAGCTCTGCCTGCTCCCCAGCAGCCAGAAAATGATGAGGATGGAAAGACTAAATTTCATTTTCATAGCGGTATAATGGATAGATTTGGATCATTGCAGAAGGTTTTGCAGTTCCTTACTTAACCGCACGGTTACGCTGCCTGACGGATAAATGTGGTATTTGCAGTCAATATAGAAATTCTTTTTTCAATTGAAGGGTTCCTGTTGAATCGAGATATTTTATAGGTGCTGTTCATCTTACTTATCCTCAATTTTCTGTCATTTATTGAATGTAATCTGTGTATTTTGGACTGATTACTGTTCCCGGGTTCTGATAAACCCTAATCACAGAGGTGCGTTTCCGTACTATTATAACTTTGCATTACATGCTAAAGTGTTGTGATAAAACGCCTGACTCTGGTAATAGAAACGGGTATTAGCCTCGTCGCTGGTATAAATCATATGGCCCGACAGGTAATAATCAATTTTCAGGTTCTGCAGTTGTGATGCGCTCAGATGCATATGCCTGATTACGTATTGCGTAGCGCTCACTGGTGTAGCCAGATCATAATAGCCGCAGGCTACGCTGACCTTTAAACCTGCATTGTGCTGCAGCAGTCGTTCCAACACAGCGGAGACATCAAAGTAGCCGCCTGATGTGTTCAGCTCGTAATTCCAGTCCGTCATGGCACTGGCTGCCCTGTAGGGCAAGCTGGTCTGATATTCCAGCTCGCTTCTCAGATAAGCCCGAAAAGCTGGTGGAAATACAGCCCGCAGTGCTGCCTCGCTGGGGTCAGAAGTTTGGCCGGTCCCTGTGATGCGACTATCAAACGTACCTACAACTTTGCCTTTACTTTGTAAGAGGGACCGGGTAAACAGCACGTCAGACATGCGCCCGCCTGCCTTGTTAAATTCAGTTTTACGGATGCCGGTAAAGTAGCTCAAAGAGTCTATTACGCGCTGCCGGAGCAAAACAGGCACCTTACGGCCGTAATATAAAAAGCGCCGGTAAGTGGTTTGGCTGAAGCGGGCAACCCTGGCGTTCAGTTTTGCTGGCGGCAGACGTTGCAGTTCAGAGGCTAAGCGATGATGGTACTGTGCCGTAACTGCATACGCAGGTAGATAATGAGGATACAGAAACGTATTACCTTTCCGAAAAGTAAGCAAACGATAATTCAGGGCGGGGGAGATCAGCGTAAGCCCGTTTACACGGATTCCCAGGGTGTCCTTCAAATAAGTAGTCAGGCCAACGGCCCGTGCCGCTCCGTAGCTTTCGCCCGCCAGGAATATTGCACTTTCAAATTGGTTATCTTGCGCTAAATACACTTGAATGAACCGGGCAATACTTTGAATGTCCTCGTGATAACCATAAAAGCTGCGTTCGCTTACGCCTGCTGCCGGCCTGCTGTAGCCGGTGCCCACCGGGTCAATAAACACCAGATCTGTAAAAGAAAGCCAGGAGCAGGGGTTAACCCGGTACCCCTTACGGCCCGGTACCGCACGGACCGGCTCGAAAGCCCCCAGGTGCAGCCAAATGGATGCAGAGCCAGGCCCGCCGTTGAAGACAAAAGTGACCGGCCGGTGCAGTCTACTGCTTTCGGCTGTATAAGCAGTGTAGAAGATATGAGCTGCGGCCTTGCCTTTGCGGTCAGGAATAGTAAGGTATCCGGTAGTGGCCCTGTAGCGCAGGAGCTTACCTTGCAAAAGCAACCGGTGATGTGTTATTGTATATTCGGGGACGACAGCGTACCCGGGCCTGGGCAGATAAGAACGGTTCCCCTGTTCGTTCCAAGAGGCCAGTAACACACCGACAGCTACCGCAGGTAACAACAGATTTGAAAAACGCAGACGCGAGAATAAGAATGGGAAAGCAGGAAACATAACGGATGGGAAAAAGATTGTTTTTAATAAATTGCCTGAAGTGAGGGCCGCAGAGCCGGCCGGAAATTTAGCAACAGCAGCAACACATGACTTCCGGATTAGAAGACATGAACATTAAAAACCAAACTTTATCATCCCTGTGAAACATAGAATGTGCCTTTTGCGGGCAGAAGAAAAATAAATGTAATGGCTTATTCTATAAAGTCTATGTTTTTTATAGATTTTTTTTGAAATGTAAATAATGCCTTTTACTTTTGCCTTATCCGAAGATGAAGTACGATAACAACATATCTGACTTTTTAATGCGAATGCCCCGTTTCCTGAAGGGCATGCATAGCTGTTGTTGCTGCTGAAGCCCCCTCTTATCCGGCGTATGAAACGCCTTCTGCTGTTTTTTCTATTTGCCTTTTTGTGAACCCTTATTTTTCAAAGCCATGTCTTCACGTACGCTTATATTTCCATCATTTGATACGCTTGAACTGAATGAGCCGGCAGAGCCGGCTACTACAAATTTTCAGCGATTGGCTCCCGCAGGCACCGGCGATCTGGTAGCCGGCTTGCGAACAAGCCCCGGTAATGGTTACGGGCATCGCTTCTTTAATGATATTATTTTAGATACCAACCCTCCGGCTTTTCGTTACCACCATAAGCCGCTGCTGCTTTACTTTTATGAGCAGGACTGGGGGCCGGTAAGTCAGCAGCACCTGCTTCAGCTGAATGCAATAAGCCAGGAACTGCATTACCGGCACATTAACTTACTGATCATTACGGCCCGTTCCTTGCAGGCGTTTAAGGAGCAATCCTGGATCCATAGCCTTTTCCTTGAGGTGTACGAGGACACCCACAATGCACTGGCCGGGCTGTTACGGCTTTACGGGCCGCAAAGCCCTTCGTGGAGCCGCTATACAGGGATAGAACATAACATTGCACTGCCGGGCCTTTACCTGCTGGATTATTTGCGGCGGGTAGCCTTTGCACACCCCAATGAGGAAATCCGGGCAGAGCTACCTATTGAACGGGTACTGGAAACGCTATCTCCAAATATTCACCCATCAGAACGCAAATCTGCTTAAGCTATCAGATTATGAAAAAAAACTTAAAGAAAGCAAGTATATTCGCCATGGCCTTGATGCTGTTTCAACAAGTACTGGTTCAGGCGCAAGCGCCTCGGGCCCTGGTGGTAATCGCACATCCTGATGATGAGAGCCTGCTGGCCGTTACGCTTTACAAGCTGGTAAAGGAGCAGCAGGGCACAGCGGATATTTTTGTAATTACCAATGGCGAGGCCGGGTATCGTTACTCCACCTTAGCCGAACAATATTATGGCTGCACCCTGGGTAACGCCGCCGATGCACGGAAAAGCTGCCCGCTATCCGGAAAAAGGAGCTGCAGGAAGCGGGCCGCGTACTGGGCATCTCCCATTATTACTTCGGCGGCCAGCCCGACAGCCACTATAGCCTCAACGAGCATGAACCGCTGGATACCAGTTGGAATGTACCTGCTGTAAAAAAGCAGCTGCACCAGCTCCTGGTGCAGCGCCGCTATGATTATGTGTTTTGCCTGTTGCCCGAGGCAGATACCCATGCCGGCCATAAGGCAGCCACCTTGCTGGCGCTGGATGCGGTAGCCGCCTTACCTGCCGGTCAGCGGCCGGTGGTTTTAGGCGCAGCTTTAAGAAACAAGGAGGATAGGCTGCGCCGCTTTGAAGGCCTGAGCGGCTATGCCCTTACCCGGACGCTATCCCCGCTGCCTGACTTTGCCACCGACCGTACCGTAAGGTTCGGGTTCAATCAACGGATCAATTATAAAATCATCGCCAACTGGGAACTGGCCGCGCATAAAAGCCAGGGCGCTACCCAAATGACTATGAATGAGGGGGATGATGAAGAATTCTGGTCTTTTGCCCTGAATGCACCGGGTACGCACCGGAGCACCGAAGAGCTGTTTAGCCGCCTCGGTTCATCGCCTTATCAAAACGCGGCGCCCGTAATTACGCATCAACTGGCCTTACGCAAAATAAGCCCGTGATTACTGAATCCGGCTTATAAAAAAAATATTTTAAAGTAAACCAGGCGGAGTGGCCGAGCGGTTAGGCAAGGGTCTGCAAAACCTTTCATGACGGTTCGAATCCGTCCTCACGCCTCCCTGACACCGGGACTTTTTTCTGTTTTATTTTTTTATTTGGTTAGCAAATGCCCCTGCCCGTTAGGGGCTTTGCTGTTCGTAAGCCCGATAAGTAGCGGTTGCCTGATTTTACAGTTGCTGCGAATTACGTTTCAAGCATTAAAATGAACCGTCCTCTACAACTTTTCTATCATTGTTATTGAATGCCTCACTTTTGCAGCAAAGCAGCAATAATCCAGCTGCATTTTGCCGGTTTAAATAGAATTACTTTCATCATCCATTAGCGTAAGATTACACGCAGCCATGAAAGTGCTTAGATTGTGTAGCTAACCATTGTAGTTCGGACTAATCACCCGTATCAGGAGAAATGCCGCCGCTGCGGCCAGGGCTCCGATGAGCATACCCTTCAATCCCCCGGTAAACGCACCCCATCCGGTGAGCCTGCTTTTATAAAAGCCAAAAATGAATAATGAAATCAGTGTAACAATGCAGGACAAATGGCCTCTGCTTTTGTTCTTACCGGAGTACAGCTGTCTGCGCCGCATCATCAGCAGAATGCCGATGCCGGAGATAATCTCAATACTGCTGTTCAGCCCGAAGCCAAATAAAGTCAGCGTCTCGTCCGCCGCACCCATCAGGACGGATATCATACCTCCCGGCAGGTTGTAAATGATGGTAAAGATGCTCAGCCCTAAGGCAAACCGGTATAATGAATTGGTGTTCGTATTCATGATATTATGGTTTCATAAACGTTGTTAATGCTTTAAATTCTAAATTTAATGCCGCCATTAACCACAAAGCCATCCAGCGGGGCGTAGATGTCAAGGAACATTGGGTTGATCAGTGTTCCAGTGCAAACGGTATCGAACCGTGTCTGCTGGGAGGAGGTGGATTTCTTTGAAGAACTACCCCCTGTTTTGACTATAGGGCAACACCTCAAATGAAAACAGAGGGCGCTATTTTCCGGGGTGGGCGTATGCCCGCCCGCCGGGACTTCAACCTTACTTTTCGCCAGCGGAGGTAGCACCGCGATGCGCCTGCTGCCACAGGATCAGCAGCTGCTGATACAGGTGTTCCCGGTAACGGTACAGATAAAGTTGCCGGGCGGGCGGTGCGGAAACCTGTTAATGATATTAATCGTCCGCCTGAAGCAGGGCAAGGTGCGTGTCGGTCACTGCTCTCCCGACCTGCTCTCATTGAGCCAACATGTCAGGCGACATGCGGTTGAGCCTTTACCGGCTTTCACGCAATCGGGCAGTATTGTGAGATTTGTTCATGATCAAAGCTTCTCTTTAGTTTTTTGATTTTGTTGCAACATCACCTTTTTGAAAGAACTCTTTGTTTTAATTTTGTTTAGAAATTAAAGGGTATTTGATTATGGCAGTAACTTCTGATTCTTTACCGTCCCGCAACAATGAAATTCTGAGACAGTTCAGGATGGTGTTGGATCGTCATTTGGACGAATTTATGGCCGGGCGGGTAGAGAGGATGTATGGGCTGAAAGAGATCGCAGATTTGATTCATCTGCACCCGGTTCACCTAAGCCGTATTATCAAAAAAGAAACCGGCCATCATGCCTGTTATTTTTACGAGCAACGGATTTTAACGGAAGCTAAGCAACTGCTTGCTGATCTGGCTTTGTCAATTAGAGAAATTGCGCACCGGCTGGACTATGACGTTTCCAACTTTACTAAGTTTTTCAAGCGGTTTACCGGGGTAACACCTTCTGTCTACCGAAAATCAATACAAACACCTGCGGCATGAACGTGCAGCAATCAATCAAACATACCATTAAATCAAGAATCAATGAGTAACCATACCATCAGTATCGGAGCGGATACTGCCCAGCCGTTAACTGCCCGCAAGCCGGGCTATGGAACCATGCGGCTGACGGGCGAGGACTTTTGGGGCGAACCGCAAGACCGCGCCGGCGCTGTTAAACTCTTAAAGACCGCTGTAGAACTGGGCGTCAACTTTTTCGATACTGCAGATTTTTACGGACCGGGGGTGACGAACCGGTTGCTTGCGGAGGCCTTGCATCCTTATCCGGCCGGCCTGATCATCGCCACTAAGGTAGGCGGTACACGGGGTGCTGACAAAAGCTGGCTGCCTTATGGAAAACCTGAGGAGTTGAAGAAGAGCATAGAAAACAACCTCAAGGAGCTTAAGCTGGAGCAACTGCCTCTGGTGCATTATGGAAAGGCGGCACATACGCCGGGAGATTACGAGGAAGGCTTTACTACGCTGCTGGAGCTTCAGCAGAAAGGTAAGATTCTGCACCTGGGATTGACCAATGCGACCGCAGACCAGTTCCATACCGCCACGGGCCTGGGCAAGGTAGCCAGCGTAGAAAACTTATATAGTTACGCCCAGCGGGTAACCGACCCAAACAGCCCGTTTGGATTTCAGGGCGGGGAGTTGCTGCCCCTGTGCGAGGAGCATCAGATTCCCTTTATCCCTTTCTTTTCCCTGCAGACCTCCTTACCTGCCGGTCAGGACAAGATAAAGCAGGTTGCTGAAGCCAAGGGGGTAACGGTTGCTCAGCTTAATCTGGCCTGGCTGCTGCACCGGTCGCCATGGATACCGCCTATTCCGGGGACGACCTCTGTTCAGCATCTGGAAGAAAATATTAAAGCAGCTGATATCGTGCTTTCAAAAGAAGAACTGGAATTTTTAGGATAATGCCTCCCGGATAAACAGCTTCAGATAGAGAATGGCCTTTCAACTCAAGAAAGGCCATTCCTGTGAAATGAATTTTATTCACGAGGCAAACGGCTGTTGGTCAGCGGTCAATAAGCATCGCGCGTTTAAGGATGAATAGCTTTGCTGACAACCGCATCGGATTTCCATCATAGACTTTCGGGAGTGAAGTCATTCTGGCGCAGTTATCACTTATATTTACCTGCTGAAAATGAAATCTGATGCCAAGCAGTAGATACGCTATCCCTGTACATACAGCAGCCGAATTACCGGCAGGTGGCCTTATGATCGGGAAAGTCGCTGCAACAGATGCACACATCTTTGGCGAAGCGATGCAATACCATCGCGATGACTATCACCTGTTTCTTCTGCAGGAAGACGGAATAACCGCTCTGGAAGTGGATTTTCAGCATTACCGGATCGAATCGTTTTCCATGATGTATATACACCCCCATTAGGTACACCGCTGGGAACCGGGTTATCGGGGAACTGCAAGCTTCTGGATGCTGAGTGATGAAAACATCAGTCCGGACAACCTCGCTTTACTGAAAGGCCTCATGCCCGCCAAACCCGTTCATTTAGCTCCGGCAGTGTTTACTCTGGTTTCCGAGGCTATTTCTCTAAGCATCAAACTGTCTGAGCGAAAGCAGGACACGTTTTATTATCCGGTGCTGAGAAAAAGCTGCGATCTCCTGGTCGCCCTTGCAGCTTCTGCATACGAACAGCAGGAACAAACCGGCGTCCCGCTTTCCCGGTATGAGGAGGTCACAAAAGCTTTCAGAGCGGTGCTGGACTGTAGTTTTACCACGGCTAAGCGACCCGCCGCCTACGCCCAGGCTCTCTACCCCTTACCTGAATGAATGCGTCAGAAATACCACCGGTTTTTCAGTTTCCTATCATATTCGCCAGCGTATCATTTTGGAAGCCAAGCGCCTGCTGTGCTATTCCCGTAAATCAGTGAAAGAGGTTGCAGCCGAACTGGGTTATGAAGACTATTCTTATTTTTCACGACTGTTCCATAAGTTCGCCGGGGTAACACCACTCGCCTTCCGGAGCCAGCATTTTGATTAACTTCGTGTTCACTCTTACATTTTTACAGGCACCAGTATCAATGTCAGCAAATGGAATGAAACAAAAGAACGGACACATTCAGGCTGAAGTTATCACGGCACCCGAAGCAGTGGCTTACATTTCGGATGCGACTGGTTACCGGGCGTATAAATTATTTTGTAAACAGGCCCGATTTCAAAACATCTTGCTGCGCGCAGGGGCTGGCGAATTAAGCGTATAGCTGATGTATAAATTGTTGTGCAGTGATTGGGGTTCTGCCCAAAAAAATTTCGAGCGTATGGTCCTGTACATCCATAGTACCCTGTGCCACCGCCATAGCCCACATGATAAACATGCCAATATAGGTATCGGGCAAACCCCGTTGCTTTAATACCGACTGAAATTCTTTAACCGAAGGCGATTGATAAGTGATTTGCCTGCCGAGCGCATCAGATAGTTCAGCAGTGATATCAAGAAAGGATACGGCAGCGGTGTTGGTCAATGTATAGGTTTTGTTTTCGTGGCCTGCCGTAGCCAGTACAATGGATTAGCTTCATTACTTCTACCGCTCAGCAGAGAATGCCGCGATTTTATGCCTGTTTTAATAAAGTAAAATCAGCCTTTCATAATTTTGAGGCGGGTAAATACACATAGAACTATTTTATTTGAACTGATAGAATTTTTCAGCGTCAAGCAGGTTATCCTGACGCTGAAAAAATTCAATTTAATCGTTGCGCTTCACCTGATCAGACCAGGCCGTTCCCGTTTTTTGCTTTTGAAGCAGGCGGCACCATTTCCGGAAATCCCCAGTGTTCTGCAACTTTCAGTTTCTCTACCCGGTAAAGGTCAATGTAGAGGCAGGGCTCATGCTCATGGGTTCCCTCTGCAGCAACAAAGACAAAATCCCCGTATCCCAGCAGTAACTTAATGCGGTCAATGCTCCGGTGCTGCATCAGCACCTGCACATCACTCAGAAACGCCTCCAGGCCGTCACGTGCACCCGGCTCATGCCGGGCCATATGATGCGAAGTAAAATAATCGCTGTTATGTTCACGGTCTCCCCGGATATGGAAGTTTTCATAGTAGTTGCGCAGGAACTCCTTATTTTTTTCGGTGTCTTCAACATCTTTGGCCTCAGTAGGTCCATCCACCTGAGTGTGGCCGCTCTGGTTGGGTGGGCCTGCCGGAGCGGAAAAGGTCCAGTGCTCCACGATGAATCCGTCTTGGAACCTGAAAACATCGAAGAAGGTAATTTGGTCACCGACTTGCCCGTCGGCCTGAGTCACCACATAGTTTCCGTCCTCAAAGATGCGGATCACCCTTATGTTGTCCTCAGGGGATAATGCTCTCGTATAGGCGCGAACGCCCGCCACCCCGTCGTCCGAGCGGAAGTTGTGCTCTGTATAATAGTCGGTACTGATATACCGGGCTGCCAGCTCCTCATTCCGGGAGGAAAGTCCTTCGAAAAACGCCAGTACCTTATCTGCATTGCTGATTGTTGAATTCGTTGTCATGATACAATTGGTTTGAGGTAATATTACATGTATAACAAGGGTTGTTAACTGCGGTTCTGTAAAATAAATTTTTCCGACACCCTGCTGAAACAAAGCCATCTTGTTCTCTGCCTGGGCTATGTTAACTAATGCTGCCATGACAGCTAATTATTAAATAAACAGCGGCACTCAAACACATTTGTTTTTGCCGAGAGCAGGCCTCTGCTTGTGCTTGTTATCTGGCTTATGCTATTCATGCTTGCCTTTTACATTAGTCGTAATCTTGCAATTGCTTCTTCAGCACCTGATATGCAGAAACTAATAATCTGAACCGCCGTTGATTTTGATATGGTCACCGTTGATGTAGCCGGCTTCATCAGAAGCCAGGAAAGCGACTACCTTGCCTACATCGTGTACGGTGCCCAGGCGACCAAAAGGTGAACTGTTTCTGACCTGCTGCTTAAATTCTTCCGGCAGACTGGTGATTACGCCCGCCTGGTCAATGACACCAGGCATCACCGAATTAACCGTGATACGCCGGTGGCCAAGTTCTTTACTCAGAATATCTACCAGCTTCTTCCCGGCGCTCTTGCTGGAGGCATAAACGGCGGCACCAGTTTCGGCATTTAAGCTTTGGGTAGAGGAAATCAGGATGATCCGGCCGCCGTTGGTTACCTTTTTGGCCGCCTGCTGCAGCACAAAAAAAGTGCCTTTAACGTTCAGGTTATATACTCTGTCAAAATCCTGCTCCGTAGATTCAGTAAACGGCGTATCTACCAGTTCTATACCTGCATTGGCTACCACAATGTCAATTTGGCCAAATCTGGCCAGTGCCCGCTCAAACAAATTTTCAATGGCTACAGGGTTGGATACATCAGCTTTAACCAGCAAATAATCAATTTTATAGCGATCCATCAGCACTGCAGTTTCATGTGCGGCATGGTCGTCTGCACTGTAGTTCAGTATCAGTTGCAAGCCCTCGGACGCCATTTTTTCGGCAATGCCTCTGCCGATACCTTTGGAGGCACCGGTAATGAGCGCCACCTTTCCTTTAAGTTCAGGGTACATAAGTGTTATGATTTAAACGAAATTATTTTGAGGGCGGAGGCCAGGCCCCAGCTTTCAATAGCAGGCTCAGCCAGTCTTCCAGGTGCCAGGTCTTGATTACTTTACCGTCCTTTAAATGGTGAAACTCGTGCAGGGCAATGGCCATCTTCTGATGGGTCGGGGCAATACCCATAAATTCGCTGCTGTGCGTGAAGGTGATTTCAGCCCGTACACCCGCCCGCTCATGGGTGCCGAAGATCTCATGTATGGTTACCGCCACATCAGGAAAGGCCCGGGCAAACTCCTGCACCAGTTCCTTATAGCCTTCCGGGCCGTCTTTTTGGCCGGATGCCAGGGGAATATCCTGCCAGTCGGCAGCGAGAAGCTGATCTGCTATAGTATAGTTCCGTTTACTGAATACCTCATAAAAGGATTTCAAGGTATTAATCTCTTCTTGCGTGAGGGCCTGAACCAGCTCACCTGCATTTTGGTTTGTGCTCATGATTTTATAAAAGAAATGTTATAATAATATCTCCGCTCAGCTTAGTTAAGCTCGACGGCTATTTTTCCTACTGCCCTGCCTGATTCTACAACAGCTTGCGCCTCGGGCAGGCAGTCGAATGAAAACACCTGGGTAACTTGTGGAGTTACTTGGCCTGCTTCGATAAGTGCATTAATTGAAGTGAGATGTTCAGCTGAAGAATTAACAAACACCCCGTGCCCGCTGATGCCGGCCGCTTCCAGTTGTGGCTGGACAGCCTCGGCAAAATGGGGCTGCAGATAAACCAGACGCCCACCCCTGTTGATGATGCGTGCAGAACGCATCACATGGTCTGCTGAATTAATGGTATCAATTACCACATCTACTTGGTTCACCTGCTCTTCAAAGGGCCGCCGGTTATAATCAATAAATTTATCCACGCCCAGGTTGTGTACAAAGGCTTCATTCCTGGAAGAGGCAGTACCTATCACATAGGCTCCCAAGTGCCTGGCCAGCTGTACGGCAAAATGCCCTACGCCACCCGAAGCGGCATGAATCAGCACCCTTTCACCCGGTTTCACTTCTGCTAATGTAACCACCGCCTGCCAGGCCGTCAAGGCGGCCATAGGGGTTGCGCCGGCGGCAGCAAAGGATAAGGCCTTGGGTTTATGTACCAGCTGGCTGGCCGGTGCGGCTACCTGCGTAGCATAGGTGCGCCCCAGCCCCGGCATGTGGATCAAACCGTACACTTCATCTCCGGGCTTAAAGCTGGTTACGCCTTCACCGGTCTGCTCTACAATGCCGGCCACATCCCAGCCCAGAATGACCGGCTGCGGAACAGCGCCGCCGGTGATCATGCTCAGCATATCACTGGAGCTGCGCACCTGAGCATCAACAGGATTAATACCAATGGCTCTGGTTTGAATCAGTACTTCACCAGCGTTAAGCGCGGGTGCAGGCAATGTAGTTTTCTTCAGGTTTTCTATACCACCGTTCTGCATTAAAATATAAGCTTCCATTTTAAGATTCATTTATTCTCTACAGAAGCAAAAGTAGCGGCGGCCTGATTACTCAAAAAGGTTGATTCAAACTGAAAACGGTATAAATCAAACCGATTGGTTTGATTTGCTGCCTGCATCAGGCGCGATACTGGTGCGGAGTAATCTCGCTTTGTTTCTTGAAAAACTTAACAAAGTTGGAGGTATCCTCAAAACCCAGGCACCAGGCGATCTCTGAAATGTTCCAGTGGGTATGCTTAAGCAGCGCCCTGGCTTCTGAGACTATCCGGCCGGCAATCAAATGAGTGGTGGTTTTGCCGGTAGCTGCCTTTAATACCCTGTTGAGGTGATTGATGTGTACGTTCAGCTGATCAGCAAATTCAGCAGGCGTTTTCAGGCGAACCTGCTGAATGGTGGACTCAATGGGAAACTGGCGTTCCAAAAGTTCCTGAAAAAGGGAGGCAATGCGGTGGCCGGCGTTTATCTCCGGCTCATTGCCGGTAATAATCGCCGGCCGAAGTTTAAGGCCGGTGTGGATCAGCTCAAAAACCTGACTGCGTAATACATCATATTTGTAGGTATAATCGGAAGCGATTTCTATAAACATCCGGCCAAACAACTCCATTACCGGCGCGGCCTCCGCATCGGTTATATCCAGTATGGGTGTACCGCCCGGCTGGTAAAGCGGGTAAGCAGTAATCTGTCCAAAGCATTTCATAAAGTCTTCAGTGAATACGCAGAAAGCGCCGGTTGGCTGCGGGTGTGCCGGTGTCCATTTATAGGGAATCTGCGGATTAGCAAACATCAGCATATTGTGCTTGACCATATAAGTATGATCTGCATACTCTACCACATGTGCCCCCCTGATCAGCGCGATCTTATAGTAGTCTTTACGGCTGTAAGGCATCGGGTAAGCCGGCTTGGGGCCGGTGTAATCCTCCATTGTAAAGACATTGAAATGCCCCGTTTTGCGAAATATCTCACTTGGCAGGACACCCATTTTTTCCCGGTAAAATAATTCTAGTGACTCCGTTCTTTCCATTCTTTGTTTTCGCTTTAATAAGATTGAAGATTTGTTTCAGGCCATGGCGCCGTTAGCGCCGATGACCTGACCGGAAATCCATTTGGAAGCATCACTGGCCAGAGTCACAACGATACGGGCGATCTCTCCCGGCTGCCCCAAGCGCCCGAAAGTATTGCTGGCGGCCAGGCGGTCAATATCCTGCGGCGCCTTTCCGTTTAAAAACAAATCGGTCTCTACAGGTCCGGGCGCTACGGCATTCATATTAATGCCCCGACTGCCTATTTCTCTTGCAAAGATAAGGGTTAACTGCTCTAAAGCACCTTTGCTGACGCAGTGTGGACCATAACCTGGAAACAAGGTACGGGTAACCGTAGAAGATAAATTGATGACACTGCCATTATCGGCCAGTTGGGTAGCCGCTTGCTGCAAGGTATTAAATGCGCCTTTTACGTTAATATTCATAATTCGATCAAAATCTTCCAATGTCATTTCACCAATGGCTTTGATAACAATCACTCCAGCGTTGTTCACCAGAATGTCAATCCTGCCGGAAACAGCAATACCTTTCTCAAAAGCCGGATCACTTCCTGCTCCTGGCTGACGTCGGCCTGCAGGGTGATAGCCCGGCCGCCTGCAGTCGCAACTGCTGCGACTACCTGCTCCGCCGCCTCTCGGCTGCCGTTGTATTTTATGATGACCGCTGCCCCTTCCTTGGCCATCTGCAACGCGGTTGCCGCACCTATTCCTCTGGATACGCCGGTAATGAGCGCCACCTTTCCTTTTAATATTGGCATGGTCTTCTTATGTAATTTAAGAAGATAAAAATAGTTGTATAGTTTGAGCCTGAGATGGGTAAAATCAAACCATTGCTGGTTAGATTCAAATCATAGGGTGACAGAGACAGGCCTGCAAGGGCGATAGTAAGCAATGTGTATCTTTGCAGTACATTCTTTAATAACAATTTATAAAACACATGAATGCTCCGAACACTGCTCCTGTTCATTATGTTCGTACAGGCCCGCGCGGTGGAACACCCGTGCTGCTGTTGCACGCGGTAGGCACTGATTTAACTCTATGGATGTCGCAGCTGGAAGCACTGTACAAACAGTATGACGTCATTGCCATGGATCTGCCGGGACACGGCTTCTCACCTGCTCTAACGGGTGAGCTATCATTTGACCGCTTTGCTGCGGTGACTGCCGATTTAATTCAAAATATTCATCCAGGTTCTGTTCATGTGGTGGGTATTTCTTTTGGCGCCATGGTAGCCCAGGCACTGGCAATCAGCCATCCTGATCTGGTGAGTTCACTGAGCCTGCTGGGATCGGCCTGCACCTTTGCGCCGGAAATCAGGGCCGCCCTGCAGCAGCGGGCAGCTTTTACGATGCAGCAGGGTATGAAAGCTTTGGTGCCGCTTACTCTGGAACGCTGGTTTACGGCTGCGTTCCGCAAGCGCCGGCCGGACATTACTGACCTGATTACCCGTATGCTGTATAGCCAGGACAGTCAATACCATACCCGTTTATGGGAAATCATCTCACACTTGGAAATGATGCAGGGACTGTCCGGCCTTTCTATTCCCGCACAGGTGATTGTAGGCAAAGAGGATGGCAGTACGCCTGTATCGGCTGCACAGTTTCTGGCCGCTGCTCTGCAGACCGTTCAACTACATGTAGTGCCGGGTGCCGCTCATATTGTTAATCTGGAAATGCCGGATACTGTTAACCATTTACTCATCAAATTCTTAAATAGCCAAGCTCTTTGAGCAAAAAATTATTTGGCTCGCCTTACTTTTATTTTGACTCCATGAGTCAGGTAATAATGGATCGATGGTTTAAGGGGTGGGTGGTGCTGGTTGGGGATGCCGGACATAGTGTATCAATCTCGCAGGGGCAGGGCACCACGATTGCGATGGTAGGCTCTTATGTGCTGGCCGGGGAACTGGCCGCCTGGCGGCATGACCCGGAGCAGGCGCTGCTGCGCTACGAAACGGAGCTTCGCACGTATGTAGAAGAAAATCAGCAATCTGCGTATAATGCCATTGCCACTGCCGGCGAACCGGCAGGCTCGTCTTCCGGGGAAGGCAACAACGCTACCGATGAAAAAATACCGGACTTTGGATTGGCTATCATTCCCTTTTTCCTCAAAAATTATTAACTGATGTTCTCTGCATTATAAGGGAATGCGCTATGATTTCAACCATACCTAAGTGGCTGGGTGACCCGCTCCAGAGTGCGGCCGGCCCGCAATTGACTGTAATCAGAACGGAATACCTGACGCCGGCTATCAAGCGGATCCGGTTCCGGGGCAATCTTGCAAAAATGAACTTTTTTGTTGGCGGCGCCAGCGTGATCCGTGTAAGCGACACGGAGTACCAGAATTATACAATTGCCGGCTACAACATCCGTGAGGAGACACCGGACATCATTTTTCATCTGCATGGCAACGGCGTAGAAAGCCATTATGTCAGCGCTTTGAAGTCAGGTGATAAACTATATCTCAGCCGTTCAAGAGGGCGGAACGAATATCATCCCCAAGTAACGCGGTACCTCCTGTTTGGTGCGGTAAAAATTGGGCTGAGGAAGTATCAACTGCTTTTTTGAGCACATCAAGATTACGGGCGGTCGCTGCTACATTATACCCTGCTGACAGTAACTGCTTTACCAGTGCAAGGCCGATCCCCTGCGAGCAACCTGTTACAAACCATGTTTTCCTTTTTGTGTCCGTTTGTTAAAATTGAGAGTACAAAAGAACAAACTGAGCTGCGACCGGCACTTAATCAAATCATAGTTAATGTTGTGATTTTCAAATATGAACAGGTGCAGCAATGCTCTCCCTGAACATTGAAGGCGTAACCGCTGCCTTCCTTGCAAAAAATGTGGCGAAAGCGGCTTGTTCAGAAAATCCTAATACGCAGCTGATGGTCTTTATTTACCAGTTGGTATGCGAGAGTAATATTTTTGCTTCATGAAGCAGCCTTTCCTGAATGTGTTCCCGCAGGGTTTTATCTGTATAGGTTTTCACCAGTGCATTAAGGTAGTTGGGGTGAACGTTCAGTTGACCGGCAAATTCGCCTTCAGTTTTTATCTTAACCACGCTGTCAGGCTCATGGATCTGAAAGGCAGTTTCCATCAGGTTTAAAAATGCATGTATGTAGCGGTAACTTTCCGGAACTGCAGCATCGGCCAAGTTTTTGCCGGCCCGGCCTCCAGTAAAATCATTTGCAGGTGCAGCAGAATGGCTTGCTTTTTATCCTCAGCATTGCCCTTTTCTTCCCGGAGCATAGCTTCAAAAGCCGGTCAACCTGCATCGAACGTTTTTCGGTTAACTGCACCACCGCTTTTACCGATTTAAGACAAGGATAATTCCCGAACAACTGCAAAATGTGCTTTTCGTGATCAAAATACTGGGGATGAACCAAGCAAAAATGCCCTCCGGTGGCCTCAGAAGCGGTTTGCCAGGACCATAATTTCATCAGGATGCAGAAATGCAATATCGCCCGGGTTAAGGTGATACTGATAAAGACCCACCGTTAGCGTTCCGGTACCTGAAGTGAGGTGAAAGATTTTAAAAAACTTCCTGCGGTTAGGTGAAATATAATCGTTAACCGGATCATCATTGCGGTTTCTGATGATGAAGTGCTGGGTATCAACAGGATACTGTTCCACTGTCAGAAACGGGGTTTGGAAGCTGATCTGCGAAAAAGCTTCGATCTTTAATCGCGGAATGACCGATTTTCCATTTACAAATTTATAAGATTTCTCTGCCTTACGCGATATACAGACGATTACCTGTTGCTGACCAGCTACCCGTTAAACAAAATGAAAATCAAGCTGGTTTCAGCAATACTTTTCCAGTACGACCGGACTTGCCTGCGCTCTTAACCGCCTCTGCAATATCAGCCAGCGTATAAGTTTCATCCACCGGCAGCTGCAGCTCTTTTGATTTGAGCAGCTCCAGAATGTCAGAAAGTACCTGCTGAAATTTTTCGGGCGATACCCGCTGCCGCCATTCAGTGAGCCAGAAACCTTTTATAATCAAAGGATTGAATATTATAGTTTTGTTAATAAACGAGGTTTCATCTGTGCCCATCAACCCGTAAACCAGCATCAGCCCTTTTTGGGCCATGCACTTAATGGCCGCGCTGGCTATGGGTCCGCCTACCGCGTCCATTACACATTGTACCCCCTGCCCGCCGGTAATTTTCTTTACGCGGGTAACCAAATCTTCCTTTTCCGTGTTGATAACCTCAGTCAGCCCTGATTGCTTCAGGCTGCCATTCAGATTATCCCGCCGTACGGTTCCTATGGTTTTAATGCCTCGTAACTTGCACACCTGGATAATCAACCGGCATATCGCTGAGCCGGCCGCGGTTAACAGCAGCCACCCGCCCTGAGGTAATGCAGCTTCATCCAGCATGCCCAATGCGGTGAACGGATTTACATACAGCTGCGCAGCCGCCTCGTCCGCTATCTCTTCCGGAACCGGAATTATGCTTTTTTGGTTAACAATAGTGTACTCAGACCAGCAGCCCAGGCCCCGGAAATGAACCCGTGCGCCTGCGGCAAGGTTTACGCCTTCACCTGCGGCATCAATAATGCCTACGCCCTCAAAACCCGCGGCTGAGGGCGGCTGGGGCCGGCTGCCATATTGATCCTTGATAAACAGCAAGTCGGAAGGGTTGATAGGCGAGGCAATCAGCTTAACCCTTACTTCATCCTTTTGGGGTTCAGGAACCGGAACCTCAATGCATTCCAGTACCTCGGCCGGCTCACCGGTCTTTTTAAACTGTATGGTTTTCATAATTATTGATTTGACGTTTTATGGATAGAAATGTAGATAAATTGCAGTTTGATGCCTGTAAAAGTGAGACTTTGTTATTCAGGTTCAGGTTATACTTACCTTTAACGGCTGCTTGCCGGCCCTTTTGTGTGCTATAAGCGGTATCAGCAGGGCCAGCAGCAGGATGCAGGCCGCCAGGGCATAGTAGCCGGTTTGATGAAAATGCGCATCGCTTATACCGCCATGAAACAGCCGCTTCAACTGTGTGCCCGAAGCAATAGCCCCGATGTAGCCGGCCGTACGGTACAAGCCAAAGGATACGCCCTTTTTTTCCGGCGGCGCTTCGCGGTTGAGCAGCGATTGGTTGGCAATCATGTTGACGCCATCAGCCAGCCCGACGATGAGAGTACAGCCGATAAAAAAGAGAACAGGGAGATGAGCGTTAATCAGAAATATACCCAGGCAGGCCATCAGCATTACCCCTACGCCCAGTATATTTTGACATACCGGCCTGTCTATTTTTGAGATGATATACCCGGTAACAATTGCTACAGCGGTCATTGGCATTAAAACCAGGCCGGCCCGGGCAGGCAGCATATGCTTTACACCCTGCAGCCACTGGGGCAGGCTGAACAACAGCAGGTACAGCAGGTAATTGGTAGCCAGCGTACGCAGGTACACTAAGGATAAGGCCGGGTTATGGTATAGCAGCCGCACATCTATAAACGGCGACTCCTGCCGCCGTTCCCAAGCTGCAACGGTTATCATAAGGGTTAAGGCTGCCGCTGCGTAAGGCCAGGAGAAGGATACCCGGAGCAGCAAGAGCAGCAGCGCCAGCAGGAAAGCGCTGAACAGCAGGATGCCCGGTATATCCAGTTGCCTGAGGATGCTTCTTGCACTTTGGTTATCTGCAGGTTCACAAGCAGGGATGTTGCGGGCCAGCAGCATCCCGGCAATTGCCCAGGGCACATTGACAAAGAATATACCCCGCCAGCCAAAAGTTTCGGTAAGCAGCCCGCCCAGGGTAGGGCCCAGCACAGCGCTTACCTGGCTGGCAATGGCAATAATACCCAGCACATTGCCGGGCACAGGCCGGTTTTGCTCCGCATACCGCCGGTTGATGAGTGCAATGGCTGAGGGATAGGCAGCTGATGTGCCCAAACCCAGCAGCACGCGGGACAGAATAAGCCAGTTGAAACCTGGAGCAAAAATACCGGTCAGCGTGGCGGCCAGCACCAGTACAAAGCCCAGCGTATTGATTTTTTTGGCGCTGAACAGGTCGGCCAGGCGCCCCATCAGCGGCTGGGCAATGGTAGAGGTTACATACAGCACCACAATAAGCACAGCGCCCTGGCTCAAATTGATGTGGAAGGAGCTGCACAGCGTAATAAGCGCTGTGGCCAGCATGGTGGAGTTGAGCGGGTTCATCATGGTGCCCAGCACCAGCGGCAGCATAAACCGCCAGGGTACCTGCTCCCGGCGGGTTTGTAGCTGAACGGTATCAGGCTTGCTCATGTAATTTCTCAATGATGGCTGCGGCAGTACCTACCTCGCCTATACGTGGGAAAATGGTGCTCAGGCTGTGCTCATGCCCCGGGAGGTGCATGTCGGTCATGGCATCGCTGGCAAACGTAAGGTTGTACCCCAGCTCACTGGCAGCGCGGGCCGTACCCTCTACACCGATACTGGTGGCAATGCCGGCCAGCACAATGCCGGTAATGCCACGGCTCTGCAGCTGCTCATGCAAACCGGTTTCATAAAAGGCATTCCAGGCCGTTTTGGTGAGCCGTATATCGTTAGGCCCGGTGGTGAGCTGTGGCACAATATCAAAGAAACCTGCCTGCTGCATGGCAGCGCTGGCCTGCGCTACGGCTTCTTCGCCCTGCGGCGCTGAGGGTATCTCCACCCGGGCCTGTGTCCAGGGGGCACCTAGCGGGTTTACATGGACAATAACGACGGGCAGATGTTTAGCCCGGAAAGCTGCTGCCAGCGCGGCGGCCCTGGTTATTATTTCTTCTGCCGGATGGGCAACCGGCAGGCTGACGATGCCTTTCTGCAGGTCAATCAGTACCAGTGCGGTTCGGGAATCAAGGATGGTTATCATATACGTATTATTTATTTAGTAGTGTCTTATTCAAAATCACTCAATCTTTCTATCAGTACAATAGCTTTCTCTAATGTTTTTTTTTCAGCCCCGGTAAGCTGCCCGGCAATAGCGCTGGTGAGCCATTCGTCGCGCTCATAGCGCGTTTGCTCCACCAGGTGCCGGCCGTGCGGCGTAAGGGAGATCAGGAACTTACGCTTATCGGTTGGGGAGGGGGTTCTGCTCACAATATCCCGCGCCTGCAGCCGGGCCAGTATCTCTGACATGGACTGGCCGGTTACTTTCAGCAGCTCAGCCAGTTCTGATGGTGAGCGCGACTCGGTCAGGTTTAGGTACGATAGTGTGCCGAACTCCGAAATAGAAAGCGAGTCGGCAGAGGTTGCTTTCTTTCGCAGCCGTTTATTGATACCGGAAATTACCGTCCTCAGCGCCGAGGCTAATTCTTTATCATTCATTTTACTCAAGTAAGCTGATAAGGTAACCTTATTAAATTAAATTGTGTTTTTATTTTTATTAATTTAATTTGCCGCTAAGCGTATATGGCGTATCAGTAATGGGTATAATAATTTTTGTAAATTTTTGATGCAGGCTGTATTGCCATTTTACAGTTAGGTCTCCTGCCATATACTATAGTTTTATGAGAGGACAGGACCCTATAATTACTGTAATAAATTCACTTAGCTTTGCCATCATAAAATCATATTAAAAATGAATTTAATTGAAAGCTTAAAGTGGCGTTATGCCACTAAAAAGTTCTCTGCTCAAAAGCTGCCTGAAGAAAAGCTGGACTACATTTTGAAAGCTATTAGCCTTTCAGCTTCCTCCACTGGCTTGCAGCCTTACCGGCTAGTATTGGTCGAAGACCCGGAAATCAGAAAGCAACTGGGTGAGGGTTCTTTCAATGCCCAAATTACAGAAGCCTCTCACCTGCTGGTCTTTGCCGCCTTTGACAAGGTTACCCAGGCACATATTGATGCCTATATGGATGATGTAGCTGAGGTAAGGAGTGTGCCTTTGGAACAACTGGCCGACTTTAAGAAAGCACTTGTGGGCGGTCTGCTCAGCCGTTCAGATGAGCAGAATTTCAACTGGGCTGCACGGCAGGCCTACATTGCCCTCGGTACTGCGCTCATCGCGGCGGCCGATGTGCAGGTAGACGCTACACCTATGGAAGGTTTTGATGCCCCCCGGTTCGATCAGCTATTGGGGCTTTCTGATCAAGGCCTGAAAAGCGTAGTAGTGCTGGCATTAGGTTATCGTGATGCAGAAAAGGATTTTTTTGCCAAGTTTAAAAAGGTGCGCCTGCCGGAAAACCGGCTGGTGATCAATCGCTTTTGAAAATTTTCTTTAATCGCAGTTAACGAAAGGGCCGTATCATACAATTTATGATACGGCCTTCCGACTTATGGCTGAAACTTAACCGGCTTTATATAAAAGCTTATCAAAGGGCCACATCATTGTAGCTGGCATAGTTCATTTCGGCATAGCCATCCTCGTTGAACTGAAATACCTGTACGCCGTAACTTTTGTAAGCTTTTCCGGCGGTATCCTGCCATTCCTGGGTAAAGCGTACAGCCATGCGGCCTTTGAGCGCTCCCCACAGGTCGAGATTAAGCTTAAATCCCGGCTTTTCCCTCAGCAAACGCGCTACAAAGTCTTTTACCTGGGTACGCCCGCTCAGAAACTCGGTGCCAAAGCGCACTTCGGCGTCTTCGGTGTAAAATTGTGCAACCTGCTCCGCGTCAAGCGTATTCCAGGCGGCTTCCAGCAGGGCTAACTTCTGTGCGGCGCTGTCCATATCCCAAGGTGGAACGGGCAGCATTTTTTGATTTTCTGACATGTTTTAATTTTTGAAATTTATAAGTTGATGAATTAAATGAGAACATTGGATGGCAGCTTATAACTGCTACTGCCGTGCTGCAGGCGCCTCGTAATTGCTGAAGGTAGTATCATTGGGCACTTCCAAAGATATATTCCGGAGCAGGCTGATCTCCACCCTTACGGTCTGCGGCGAGTAACTAAGGGCATGCCCGCCCTTTTGCCGGTCATCCGATAGAAAGTGAAAATGGTACCCCTTTCCGCTGAGGCCGGCCATCTCCTCCGACATCCGGTAACCAAACAATATTCCTTTTGTATAAGTGTAGTTAAATAACTGCTGGTTGGCCTGGATGGTGGTAACCGGCGGAAAGGGCTCTTTGTTTACTTTGTGAAAGGCCCGGGTTTGCAGCTGCGCAAAGGTGCCGCTGATGCGGATGGCATAAATGCCATTTTTATTCTTCAAACAGGCGCTGATAACACGCTCGGCTTCCTGCTGTGTTACAGTGCTGCTGATTTGAAACGCCGTATCCGGTTTAAAAAAGCAGAACATGCCGAACGGAACTTTAAGCGTATCAGGCGCGGGCCGGGTTTCACCGCCGGCCTTGGTCTGGTAAATCTTGCCGTCTGCCTCAATAAGCTCACCGTCTACCAGTGAGGGTGCAGCTATACCGAAACTGCCCAGCCGTCGCGCCTGGCTCACCGGCAGCCCTTCGCGGAAC
>CAXTAP010000031.1:6909-34247 GCA_964241965.1 uncultured Mucilaginibacter sp. | reverse complement strand
AACAGTTATCATAGCATTCCGGTATCAGGCAACAATTATAAAATTGTTTTTCTGCTGTATGTATTTTATGCCATAGATATTTTTTACACCGGATACATCCCTCTGTTTGCTTTTTCAAAAGGCGGTGCCAACTATGGAGGCAGCATTGGCTATGGCATCCCTGTACTGCATGTTGTTGCGGTAACCTTTAATTTATTTTATTCTTTATACACGTTTCATCAGTTTCTGTCAAGCCGTAAGAAAAGGTTGCTGCTTATTTACTTTTTGTTGATAGTACCTTTTATTATTTTGCTGCAGCGTTCAAACGTAATGTATATTATTATTGGCTCTGTATATATATACATTCTTTCGCTGAAACGGATTTCTACCAGTAAGATTGTCCGTACTGCTGTTGTTGGCATTGTGGCATTATATATTTTCGGCTATTTAGGTAATCTGCGCTCAGCGCATGGCGATTCTACCTTCATCCCGGTATCTTCGGGCGCTACAACTGAATTTTTAGACGGGCCTGTGCCCAACGAGTTTTACTGGGGGTATCTGTATATAGGTTCGCCTCTGGCAAACCTGCAAAACAATATAGATTTATCGGGATATAAATACGATGACTACTCGGGCTTGTTTGTATATGAAATGCTGCCCGATTTTATTGCCAAACGTATAGGCACCAACTTAGCGCTTATTCCTCGGCCTTTTGAGCAGATAAACTCATTTTTAAATGTGGGTACCATTTATGCGAGGCCTTTCTCTTATGCCGGGTGGACAGGGATGGTAATTGTATTCATATATTTTATTTCATTGATGAACTTATGCTGGATGGCCATCAGTAAATCTTACACCTACGCTATAAGCAGCTATGCCATGATACTGGTGGCTATTACCCTGGCAAACTTTGAGAATACCATCTCATTTTCGGCTTACAGCTTTCAGCTTATTTACCCGCTGATACTATCAGCCGTTAAAAATTCAAAATTGATTGAACAAAGAAAGATGATGTTATGGAAAGCGGGATGAAGATTGTTTTTGATAACATCATTTACTCAAAGGAGTTACAAGGCGGGGTTTCCAATTACTGGTATGAGGTAACCTCAAGAGCTATGGGTAAACCTGATTATGAATGTCACTTTTATGAGGAAACACATGCCTTGAACAATTTATGCCGGCAGCAGCTTAATATACCTTCACGTGCTGTAATTCCTCATTCTCAGAAATCACTTACGCTGGCAAGGCTGAGCGCCTTGCAGCTGCCCTTTGATGATTACTATCTTTATCATTCAAGTTATTACCGGGGACTGAAAAATAAGAAGACCTACAGGGAGATAACCACCGTTCATGATTTTACGCATGATTTGTATTCGCCCGTTCATAAAAAAGTTGTTCATAATTATTTAAAGTATGGCAGTATAAAACGTGCTGACGGGATTATCTGCGTATCACAAAATACCTGTAATGATTTATACAAGGCATTTGGTCCGCTCAGGGCTAAAGAGGTTGCAGTAATACACAATGGGGTGAGCAATGATTATCATCATATAGATACCTTAAGCCGGCCCGACGCTGCTTTTATAGAGTCCCTCAACGTTGAAAAAAACAAGTTCCTGCTGTATGTGGGCGCCAGGACTAACTATAAAAACTTTCCATTCGTATTAAGCCTGCTTGAGAAATTACCTGAACTAAAGTTGGTAGTTGTAGGGAACCCTTTAAAGCAGCATGAATTTAAAGCAGCAGGTACAGACGTACAAAGCCGTATATTTGCAGCCGGTAATATTGACAATTATAAGCTAAACCTGTTATATAACAATGCACTTTGCCTGATATATCCCTCCAGTTACGAGGGCTTTGGCATCCCTGTTATTGAAGCTATGCGGGCGGGCTGCCCGGTGGCTGCCTTAAATGCATCATCCATACCCGAAATAGCGGGCAGCGCAGCTATGCTTTTTAATGGGTTGCAGGTTAATGATTTTGCAGGGGGAGTATTGAAGTTAAAACATGCTGATTATAAAGCCGAATTAATATCAAAGGGGCTAACACAATCCGAAAAATTCAGCTGGGATAAGTGTTCACAGGAGACCTTTGATTTTTACAGCCACATCTACAATTTGTAAATTGGAAGCAACAAAGAAGCGGTACCTTATATATGGTACAAATTATTTTCCTGAACCCATTGGCATTGGTAAATACAGTACCGAAATGGTGGAATGGCTGGTTAGCAGCGGCAACAAATGCACTGTGATTACCGGCTATCCCTATTATCCGAAATGGGAGGTGCACAAGCCTTACAAGAACACTGTTTATAAAAAGGAAATTTTTCATGGCGGAATGCTCACCGTGTATCGCTGCCCGGTGTATATTCCCAATAATCCTACCGGTATCAGAAGGATGCTGCATGATGCTTCATTCTTCATCAGTTCATGGATTGTAATTGTCGGGTTTTTGTTTGCCAGGAGCTATGATTATATGATTACTGTTTCACCTCCTTTTCACCTGGGGCTTATTTCATTGTTTTATCGCTTCTTTAAAAAAACGGTATTCATTTATCATATTCAGGACCTGCAGATTGACGCTGCTCAAAGGCTTTCTATGTTGAAATCGGGCAGGCTGCTTGGCTTTTTCAGCAAAATAGAAAAATACATTATCAAAAAGGCTGATGTAGTAAGCACTATTTCGGAGGGTATGGTACGGAACATTAAAGCCAAGTATAACAGGGAGGTGGTTATTTTCCCTAACTGGACTAATATTACTGAATATTACCCTGTGGCCAGCAATAATTTGCTTAAAATTAAATGGGGATTCGCTGCAGATGATTACGTCATGCTTTATTCGGGCAGTATAGGAGAAAAGCAGGATATTGACACTATTATTTTAGCAGCGGCAAACCTTAAAGATTATGAGAAGCTGAAATTCATTATTTGTGGCGACGGGGCTTATAAAAGCACATTGCAAAACATGGCGGCAGACTTAAATCTAAACAATGTTATCTTCCTATCGCTGCAGCCCAAAGAGGTTTTTAATGAATTTTTAAATATGGCCGATATACATCTCATTATGCAAAAGGCAGGAGCGGGCGACCTGGTAATGCCATCAAAGCTGACCAACATACTTGCTGCCGGAGGAGCAGTGCTGGTAACTGCTTCTAAAGAAACCAGTATGTATGAAATTATCTCGAACTACCATATGGGATTATTGGTTGAACCCGAGAATGCCGCAGCCTTAACAGCAATAATTAAAGACAATTATCAGGCAGATCATCATGAAATACGTAGTAATGCCAGGGCTTATGCGGTTGAACATCTATCATTAGATAATATAATGAACAAATTTATTGATATTATATCACGCGTTAAACAAAGCAGAGCGCAAACATAAATATACATAATCTGCAGCGTCCGTCTCTTAATAAGGCAGCGGGCGTATTGCAGGTTAGTCACAATTATCCTTATAATTAAAGTAAACCATTATATTTGCAGCATATGTATTCCAATTGTATTAGGTTAAAACGGCCTTTGCTTGGCTTTCTTTTTTTTATACTGATTGCAGGTCTCTTCACAAACTCATGCACTACCTTACGTAATGTACGCTATTTTTCAGATTTACCTGATAGCGCCAATGTAAAGCAATTAAAGGATTTAAATTATAAGGAGCCGCAAATACGTACAGATGATATATTATCAGTTAATATTCAAACCGCTGATCCAAATTCCACACAGGTAATTACTCAGGGCAATCTGCAAAATTCTGCAGTGGGTGCTTCCTCAGCCAGCGGTGTAGGCGGGCAAACTACAAGCGGGTACCTGGTTGACAATGAAGGCGAAATAGAAATTCCGGTTTTAGGAAAGCTGCATGTTGCCGGTTTAACTACCGAACAAACACGTAATCTGATACGTGAGCAGGCTTCAAAATACTATAAAAACCCCACAGTTAACGTCCGCTTTGTAAACTTAAGGGTAACCATTATAGGCGAGGTCAACAAGCCCGGTACTTATGTGCTCGCCAATGAGCGGGTTACGCTGCTTGATGCCCTGGGCCTGGCAGGTGATATGACGATATATGGCAGGCGCGATAATGTAGCGTTAATCAGGCAGTATGATGATGGCCGGCGGGAAATTGTTCGTTTGGATTTAACCAAAAGCCAGGTGCTTAACTCGCCTTACTATTACTTAAGGCAAAATGATTATCTGTACGTTGAGCCAATCAAAGCTAAGATTGTAGCTTCGGATGCAATTCAAAACCGTAACATAGCAATTGCAACCTCAGTACTGTCTATAGTGATATTGTTGTTTAGTACTATTTACAACCACAACTAAACCATGGCTGAATATACTTCTGCACAAAATTCCAATATACAGCCGCCCGTACAGCCGCAGGAAGAAATTATTGATATCAAACAGGTTATAGGCCGTGTAATAGCAAACTGGCACCTGTTTCTCATCAGCATTGCTACCTGCTTTGTTTTGGCATTAATTTATGCCTATTATTCAGGGCCAAGCTGGCATATATCCAGTAAAATATTAGTTGAGGATCAAAAAAGCGGTTCATCGGCTGCATTCGGCGGCTCATTAACTTCTGATTTAGGGACACTATTCAGCGGAAATACCAATGCTGATAATGAGATACAGATCCTGAAATCGCGCAGCCTTGCTGTTAACGTGGTACAAAAAATGCAGCTTAATATCCGCACTTATTTCAGGGCAGGATTAAAAAAAGTTGAAATTTATGATCAGGCTCCGTTTACCGTAAATATAAAGTATAAGCGCGATACCATAGAACTCAGGCAGTATGATATCAAGCCTATCGATAACCAAACCTACGAATTAATAAATGCCGACGAAGATTTGACGCTCAAAGCGCGCTTTGGCGATACTGTAAGATTTAAGCAGTATGTGCTGGTTTTAAACCGCAGGCCCGATATAAAACTAATGCCGAAGAGCGCCTATATACTATTTATAGAGGCACCCGATGCAGCTGTGGAAGGATTTATGCAGTCATTCAATGCAAACATGTCCGGCAAGCAATCTACAGCCATTGATTTAACATATACTTATCCGCAGCCTAAAAAAGGAGAGGCTATACTGGATAAGCTGATGCAGCTTTACCTATCATCAAATCTGCAGAATAAGGTGCGTATTGCCGATAGCACCATTCATTTTATTGATGGGCGAATTGCTTTAGTAGGCCAGCAGTTAAACAGTGTTGAGCAGCAGTTTCAGCAGTTTAAACAACAAAATGATATAGCAGATATTTCAGAACAGTCCAGGTCACTGGTAAACAGCGCCAGCGGTTATTACGATAAGCTCAACCAGCAGAAAGTATTGCTTACCGTAGTAAATGATTTGGAAAAATATCTGAACAACCCCGGAAACAAGCGCGTAATTCCAAGCTCCCTGATTGTTCCTACCGATATGTCATTCGGGCAGGCGGTAAATGCCTACAATAATCTGGTACTCATCCGTGAGCAATCTCTGTTGTCATACACAGTTGACAATCCGGTTGTACAAAATTATGATAAACAGCTGGAAACTTCGCGGGCCAGTTTGCTGCGCAACGTTGAAACGTACAAAAAAAGCCTGCAAGTTGGGCTTGAGCAGTTAAGCCAGCAAAATAATACTTTTTCGAGCAGGCTGAGAACTGTGCCTGCCAAGGAGCGTAATTACCTAGATTTTGCCCGCCAGCAAAATTTGAAGCAAGAGTTATATTTGTATCTGCTGCAAAAGCGTGAGGAAACTGCCATATCAAAAACGTCCACTATATCCTCATCCAGAATCATTGATTATTCAAAAAGCGAGTTGGTTCCATTCAAGCCAAAACGCTCGGTATTTGCCATGATCGGCATTATCATCGGCATTCTTATACCTGCCGTGTATCTGATTATTAAGGAGTTACTTAATGTGCGCGTTCAGGTAAAAAGCGACATCGAGCGGGCTACCTCAGCCCCGACATTAGGCGAAATAAGCCATAATAATGAAGATAAAAGTTTGGTAGTGGATGGCAGTTCGCGTTCTGTTATTGCAGAGCAGTTTCGCAGCCTCAGAACTAATCTGCAGTATGTAATAGACCCCTCAAAATCTAATGTGCTGCTGTTTACTTCAAGCATGAGCGGGGAAGGGAAATCATTTCTATCGCTCAATATCGGCAGCTCTTTAGCCATTACAGGCAAGAAGGTGGTTTTTTTAGAGCTGGATTTGCGTAAGCCTAAATTGTCGCAAAGCGTGGGTATGGATAATCAGAATGGTTATACAAATTATGTAATTTCCACCCAGTTTGATGTCAGCCCGCTTGTTCAGCCCATGTGGTTTAATGAGAATGCTCATCTGATTTCTTCGGGCCCAACACCGCCCAACCCGGCAGAATTACTATTGAACCCCAAACTGCATGAACTTATTGATCAGCTCAAAAAAACCTATGACTATATCATTATTGATAGCGCTCCTATCGGGCTGGTAACTGATGCGCTGATATTAGAAAAATTTGCAGATATTATGTTCTATGTGGTTCGCCAGAATTATACTTATAAATCGCAGCTGCAAATAATTAATGATTTAAGGCAGAACCGTAAGGCTAAAAACTTGTACTTAATTATTAATGATGTAAAATCTGAAAAGGGAGGCTACTATGGATATGGGCAGCATTATGGGTACGGCAATTATATAGAGGGCGACAACAGTAAAGATGCGCCCTGGTGGAAGCAATTAATTAAAAAATAACATAGGGCAGCACAAACCGCTGCATTTTTGTAAATATCTAAACAACTATAAGTTTAATGATAACATCAATTGATTAACACTAATCATTATAAATTGAATATATTTACAACGAAAAGGGTTATAAATTGTATTTTTGTTAAAGCGAATGAAATTTTTTAATGGAGTAGTTTTGTATTACTCAACTTATTAAGTGTTATATAACGTATAAGGTCAAAAGTTTTTAGTCGGTTTTTATTACTTATTAATTAAATTAGGCTATTAACTTTAACAAGTATATTAAAATAAACTGGGTATGACAGAAGAAAAAACCTCAAACAGATTTAACGCAAAGATTAACACCGGTGTTAACGTGGTGAGTGTTTTTAATAAATATCAAACTCAATCTCAAGACCAGTCAAATTATAATTATACAACCATTGAGAAGTACTCAGCCATACTTCATGATAGCAGCAGTGAATTAAAAAGCAGAAAGACAGCCCTGATAAGGGCATATGATGTTTTTTTTAGTTTGGTTATTTTTGCAGTTTTTCTCATTCCTACCTGCATACTTGCTTTTATTAAATTGCTTATTGACGGACGGCCGCTGTTTTATAATTCATACCGTACCGGGAAGGATGGCGTAAGCATTAAGGTGTTTAAATTCAGGTCGATGATTAATGACCAGAAATATATAAAAAATTACCTCGCTAAGATTGAAACCCATGGCTTTGAAAAAATCCCTGTTGACTGCGAATTATATACTCCGATGGGGCGGTTTTTCGAGAAGTTTCAGATTGTAGAAATTCTTCAGATATTTAATGTGTTACGAGGGGAGATGTCGCTGATCGGGTACCGGCCGATGCCGGCCAACCGCATTCAGGAATTAAAGCATCAGTATGGTGAAAATGTTATAGCGCTGAGGCATTCAGTACTTCCCGGTATAACCGGATTTTCGCAGATTATCGGCAAAACCAATTTATCTAACAAGGAACGTATTACTGTAGAAAATTACTACAATATATTTGTACAAACGCAGCCCCAGATAAAGGTTGTTTACCTGAACAGCCTGATTATAGCAGAAACAATTGCTCACGTTATATTGAAAAGAAGCTTTTTTATGAACATTATTAATAAGATGATCATAAATTCTGCCGAATTGTCTATCGTCAAAAAATAATCATTACAAATACAGTTTTAGGTTATTCAGTTAATTGTGTTCAAGTTGTTACTGAGTAATGGCGTGCAGCATTCATTCAGCAATCCTTAACATTTCATGAAAGTTTTAGTAACCGGTTCCAGCGGTTTTATCGGTAAAAATCTCATAAAGGCGCTGAATGATTATGGTTTCATTACGATTGAAGTTAACAGAGCAGTTGCAGGCAGCCCCTTCCCGGTAGATTTTAATAATTACCATGCGGAGGCGTGGCTGCACCTGGCCGGCAAATCGCAGGACGTAAATAAACCTGATTTAACAGATGAATACCTGCAGGCAAATGTTGAGCTAAGCAAAAAGGTATTCAATGGCTTTCTGAATGATCCGGTTGCTCAAACGTTTATTTATTTTAGTTCTGTAAAGGCAGCCGCTTCAACTGTGGAGGGCAGGCTGACAGAGGATTTTGAGCAGGATATAAGCTCTCCGTATGGATTGTCAAAAAAGATGGCGGAACAGGCCCTGCTGGCAGCAGAACTGCCTCATGATAAAAAACTGATTATTTTAAGGCCGGCCATGGTGTATGGTTTTGATGCCAGGAGCAACCTTTACTCTTTATTTAAATTTATAAAGAAGGGGCTGCCTTATCCCTTTGCAGCGTTCAGTAACAAACGCACTATGCTTTCTGTTGATAACCTGCTTTTCGTTGTTCTGCATATTTTGCGAAGCCCGGATTTTGCAGGGGGGGTATATAACATTGCCGATGATGAACCGGTATCAGTAAATGAGCTTATTGAGTTGATTGGGAAGGCAATCAATAAAAAACCACTTACGCTCGCTATACCGCAGGCATTAATAAAAGCTGTGTACAGCGCCGGGGAGAAGCTCTCACTGCCCTTTAATAGTTTCAGCTACAAAAAGCTTACAGAAAATTATCTGGTAGATAACAGCAAACTGAAGCATGCCATGAAACAGCCTTTGCCGGTTTCAGCTAAGGAGGGGTTGAGCCGGCTCTTTAATGAATTTAATCAGCAGCAAGCGTAGATATCAGATACAATTCAGGTTGTAAAATATTAACCGGCAGTGCGGCATCTGCAATTTACTTGTGGCTTATCACAACAGGGGGATGACTTAGAGAGCCGCCGATAATGTCCTGCTCACTGAGCTTAAGCAGATTTATCTCCTGCTCACCGGCTCTTTCCCGGTCATAAACAACAAATATTTCCCCGTTAGCGGCCTGATATACGTCCGGGTAGGATACATTGTTCCGGGCATCCAGCAGTACTTTGTAAGGCCATGTTTTACCGTTATCTTTCGATAGGTATGCAGTGAGCATCGTACGTGTAGTGCTGTTATTAAGCACAAATAGTATGTGCCCCGATTTTAATTTTCCGAAATATGACTTGGAAGACGTTGTAGCGCCTAAATCGGTAAAATTTTTAGGGGTGCTCCAGGTGATTCCTGCATCTGTGCTTTTAGCTGTATAAATTGTACTTTTTGTGCGGATTATTGCCTGATAAGTGTTTTTATTTAATGCAGTAATCATCATTTCCGCATAGTTTATAGATAAACCCGTGGTATTGATTTTTGCTGTTTTAACCGGTTGCTCCAATGATGAACCGGTATAATTGGATTCATAGACGAAAGCGCCTGCCAGATCAGCCGGGGTAGGCGTAACCGGAAACTGGTTCCAGGGGTTGGACACAATAAAACCCGAAACCGGAAAGACCATTTTGGAACTGTCTGTGCCAACAGGCGTTGGTTTAGTGTTCATAATGCCGTGAAACATAAATTTGGGCTTGGTAATCACCACCTTGTTATTTACATATTTAAGGCTGATGTACCAGGCCCCTAAAGCGGCTCCGTCCCACATACCGGTACTGCTGGCCCATGTTAAATTCAGGTTACCGAATTTATCTTTCCAGAACATCGGGTCAAAGTGCCGTACATTCGCATCATTTGAGGTTATAATGAGTTTGTGCTGTTTCCAGGTATTGCCGCCATCGGTACTCACAGCTACAGTAATATAATTACCGGGCTGTTCACCTGTGCCGCCGGTTTGCCAGGCAGCAAAATAGGCGTTCCCGTCTGAGCCGATGCTTGGGCAGCCCTGGTATTTGTGCATGTTATATACAATGTTATCACATTGCTCATACAGGAAAACCGATTTGGAGGCTATATCAACAGCGCTATTATCAACACTGCTGACAATGGGTTGGCTTATATTGGAAGATGATATATTTTCTACGCCGACATTAATAACTTCATCGTTCTTTTTGCACGATGCAACCAAAAGTAATAATGTAAAAAAGGATAGGCTTAGAACAGGTAGAAATTTATTCATTTAATCAATTTAGCTGATGCTGCAAAAGTGCAAAGCTGATACCATAAAAAAGTATGTATGATTGTTAAATTTTAGTAAACAAATCTGATCAGATGGGAACTAATGAGGAAATTATTCACCATAAAATAAGTAAAAAGAATTCCACAAACGAGCATCACAAAGCTTACAGTTTGATAATTATTTCAGATTTAACCAATAGTATCACAATTACAATCAGGTAGCAGCCAAACTTTGGCTTACGATACTAAAATAACCTATTTTTGGGAGATTACAACAGGCATTGATCAAAACCTGATCAGGTACTAAGAATTTTATAACGAAGGCAAACAGATGACTGAAATTTTAGATTGTACCCTTCGCGATGGCGGCTATTATAATGGCTGGGATTTCAATGACGAAATATCTGCTGCCTATTTTGAAGCGATGCAAAGCCTGCCGGTGAGTTATGTGGAAGTAGGCTATCGCAATAACAGAAAGAAGGGATACGAGGGCAGATACTTTTACTGTCCAGAATTTGTGTTGCAGCGCTGCAGGCAGCTGATGCCTGGTAAGCAAATAGCCATTATGCTCAATGAGAAGGATACAAAACCCGCTGATATAGCCCGGTTGCTGGCGCCATGCCGGGGGATAGTAGATCTGATACGTATTGCCGTTGCACCGGCCAGGTTTGAAGAAGCCATTGCACTGGCCGGCGCTATAAAGGCCCAGGGGTTTAAAACGGCGGTCAACCTGATGTACATGAGCACATTACTCAATGGTAATGCTGATATTGTATTTAACCGCTTACCACAGATTGAAAACACGGTGGATTTTTTCAGCCTGGTTGATTCCTATGGGGGCGTCTATCCCGATGATGTAACCCGGCTTATTAAAACATGTAAAAGCATTACTTCAATCCCCATAGGTTTTCACGGGCATAATAATTTAGAGCTGGCTTTTGCCAATTCGCTGGCGGCCATCAGCGCCGGCTGTGATGTAATAGATGCCACCATAACAGGTATGGGGCGGGGGGCTGGTAATTTAAAAACAGAATTGCTGCTCACCCATCAGGCCACCCGCGAAAACGCTGAGGTGGACTTTAACAGCCTGGCCAGCGCCGTTACCTATTTTGAAAAACTCCAGCATCAGTATAACTGGGGAACGAACTTGCCCTATATGGTGTCGGGCACTAACTCGCTGCCTCAAAAGGATGTAATGGACTGGGTTTCAAAACGGGCTTATTCTATCAACAGCATCATCCGGGGGCTTGACAATCAATCAAAGGGCCAGCAGGATAACCTTAAACTGCCCGTATTCAGGGCCGCAAGAAGCTTTAATACCGCCATTATTATTGGCGGCGGCCCCGGCGCAGTAGAACAT
Organism: uncultured Mucilaginibacter sp.; assembly: GCA_964241965.1. Classification (GTDB taxonomy): domain Bacteria; phylum Bacteroidota; class Bacteroidia; order Sphingobacteriales; family Sphingobacteriaceae; genus Mucilaginibacter. Next base: position 22,717 of record CAXTAP010000031.1, on the reverse strand, counting down.
GCTGAAGCGATCACAAAATTTATTGAACAAGGCACTGATGTTTGCCTGATTCACGCCAGCTCTAAAAACTGCCGCGCCTACGCCCGGGTGAATATTCCGCAATTTTTTTGCCTGGTTGGCAATGAGGGTCACCGGCTGGAAGCCGTTTTTAATGATGTTGACAAAATTATGCCGGTTTGCATCCTGCCGCCCTTTCCGCGAAAGATGGGCACTTACATCCCGCAAAATCTACTTGCCGGTTCCTGTGAACTGGCCGAAGTAAATATTACCGATTTATACAAAGATTCGCATACGGCTCTGGCGTTGCAATTAGCTCAGGAGTTAAATATTCAAACACTTTGCCTTGCAGGTTACGATGGTTACCTGACTGAGCCTGTTCTGCAGAAGGAGCAGGAGTTAATCAGTGAAAATAATTACCTCTTTACTTGTGCTGAAAAAAAGTTCAGCAGAATGCTGTCCTTAACTTTTACCAATTATAAAACGTTAAAGGTGCAATCTGTTTACAGCCTGATTTGTTAAATTAGTTCATGCGCATTGTTGGAATAATACCAGCCAGGTACAAATCCTCACGGTTCCCGGGCAAGCCCTTGGTGATGCTTAACGGCAGGCCGATGGTAATCAGGGTGGCCGAGCGCGCGGCAGCGGCGCTGGGAGCAGCGCATACTTACATTGCTACCGAGGATGAAAGAATTGTGCAGCTATGCAGGCAATACGGTTACAAGGCAGTGCTGACCGGCGATGATTGTAAAACGGGCACCGACCGCTTATATCAGGCATCACTGCAAATTGAAGCGGATGTTTATGTTAATATTCAGGGTGATGAGCCGCTGGTTGACCCGGATGACATCAGGCGCATTGCTGAAACTAAAATTCAGCATCCCGGTTATGTAATTAACGGAATGCGGAACCTTGAGGAAACAGAAGATCCGGCAGATGTTAATATTCCCAAAGTGATTACTAACCGCTTTAATGAATTGATTTACATGTCGAGGCTGCCCTTACCCGGTATAAAGGATGCGGCCGGTGGCAAGCCCGTTTATAAAAAGCAGGTTTGCATTTATGCGTTCAGCAAACAGGATTTACAAAAATTCAGCAGCTTCAACAGCAAGGCTTATGCAGAGCAATATGAAGATATTGAGATACTGCGGTTCTTTGATGCCGGCACCAAGATACTGATGGTAGAAACGCAGGCCCAAAGCATGGCGGTAGATGTATCCGGCGATGTAATCAAAGTAGAGCGTTTTATGCTTGAGCACAATATTCCCTGAAGAATGCGTATCATTGCAGCTGTAAAAACAATAAGAAAATTAGTTTGAGCAACCTTACAATAACCGAAATCGAATCACAAATACAGGCATCGATTACTGTAAAGCAACAGATTTTATATAATGAACTCTTGTTGCAGCAAATTGCCTATGCTGCCAAACTAATTACCACAGCCTACCAAAGCGGTAACAAAACCTTGTTAGCCGGTAACGGCGGCAGTGCTGCTGACGCACAGCATATTGCAGCTGAACTTGTAGGCCGTTATTATTTCAATCGTCCAAGCATTCCATCCATAGCGCTTTCAACCGATACCAGTATTATTACGGCTATCAGCAATGATTATGGGTATGATCAGCTTTTTGCCAGGCAGGTACAGGGTTACGGACAGGCGGGCGATGTCTTTATCGGCATTTCAACGTCCGGCAATTCTGCCAACATTGTTAAGGCTATTGAAGCCTGCAGAGACAGGCAAATAAAAACTATAACCCTGACCGGTGAGAGCGGCGGCGTGATCGCCGGACTGGCAGATATAGATATTAAGGTTCCCTCCGCCGATACTCCCCGGATACAGGAAGCGCATATATTGATCGGGCATATTATATGTTATGGGGTAGAGCAGGCCTTGTTTAGGGAAATTTAAAAATTCAATTATACAACTTTAGATACAATGGCAAAGATACTGGTTTTAGGGGCATCAGGTCAGCTGGGGCAGTGCCTGACGATAAGTGCAGAGCAGCAGCAGATAAGCGATATCGCCTTCCCGCCGGAAGCGGAGGCAAACATCTTAGATACCGGAGCATTGAAAGCGTTGTTTGAAAAATTTCAGCCTGCTTACTGTATTAACTGTGCTGCCTATACAGCAGTTGATAAGGCGGAGGATGAAATAGCCACTGCCAGAAAGGTAAATAATACTGGAGCCGCTAATATTGCGCTGCTTTGCAAGGAATATAAGGCGACCCTGATTCATATCTCAACTGATTTTGTATTTGAAGGCAACACGCCTTATCTATTAACAGAAACCGATGCCGCCAACCCGGTCAGCGTTTATGGCTTAACCAAGCTAGAAGGCGAGAAGGCCATTGCAGAGATTTTTGATCAGTATTATATTCTCAGAACAAGCTGGCTGTACTCCGAGTATGGTAATAATTTTGTGAAAACCATGCTGCGCCTGGCCGAGGGCCGTACAGAGCTTAAAATAATCGGCGACCAGATCGGAACGCCGACCTATGCCATTGATCTGGCTAAAACCATCTTCACCATTATCAGTGAAGATAAAGGGCAGCATGGCATTTATCATTACAGTAACGAGGGGGTAACCTCCTGGTACGATTTTGCCAAGGGCATATTTGATATTGCCGGAACTGAAATCAATGTGCTGCCCATTCATACTCATGAATACCCGACCAAAGCCTTGCGCCCGGCTTTTTCGGTGATGGATAAATCAAAAATCAAGCAGGCTTTTAATCTGACCATCCCATACTGGCGCGACAGCCTGATTGAATGCATCGGCAAATTGTAATATTATCAGGCTGCTTTATAAGTGTACCGTTTACAACAATGAGAAAGATATATTCTCTAAAGGCAAAGTAACTCCCTGATTATGGCATAAATTTTACGCCAGGCAGGTACCTGGTTCCGGCACTGCTGCCGTCTGATTTTGCTGAGCAGCATCATCCGCACAAACAAGCCCTAACCTAATTTGTTATGCCAACAGTTGAACATCCCCTGACAGTGTATTGCCGTTAGCACTCCGGCTGCATTTGCACACTTATTGCACTACCTGCAGGAATAATAATCTTCACCTTTGAAATCTTACTAATTTGGAACGATTTGGACGCATAGCTTTAAAAACTATTCTTTGGATAATTGCAAGTGTCATCTTTTTGGTGTTGCTTGTATTTGTTTTGATACAGGTTCCGGCAGTGCAAAACTTTGCCAAAGATAAGGCCGTTAATTTTTTAGAGGGAAAGATACACACCAGGGTTAAAATAGGCCACATCACGCTGGGCATCCCCAAGATGCTTGTGCTGGAAGATGTTTACTTTGAAGACCAGAAACGCGATACGCTGATTGCCGGTGATAAGCTCAAAGTGGATATTGACATGCTGGCCCTGCTGCACAGCAAAGTGCAGGTAAGTGAGATAGACCTGCAGGGTATTACTGCCAAAGTAAGCCGCGATAAGGATAGCACATTCAATTTTGACTATATTATTAAGGCATTCAGCAGCGGCCCCAAAAAAACAACTACGGATACTTCATCGGCGCTGCAGATATCGCTGGATAAAATTATTCTGGATCGCATTAACATTGCTTACAAGGATGTTACCACCGGCAACGATGTTAAATTTTTATTAGGCCACTTTGATACCCGGATCAAAACCTTTGACCTTAATAAAATGAAATTCAGCATACCTAAAATCAACCTTTCTGATGTGGATGCAGTAGTAATTCAAACGCCGGCAGGCTCTTCAATTAAACAGGCCGCTACTATTGATACCGCAACGGCGCCTCTGAATCTGGCCCTGGATTTAGGCACTATTGATTTTTCTAAAATCCGCGTGGATTACCGGAGCAGCGAAATGCAGAGCAAGGTAAATTTAGGTCAGTTTACGGTTGAAATGAACAAGATTGATTTAAAAAATCAAAAAGTAGCAATCAACAGTATCATACTGAACGATACCAAGGCGAACCTTACCCTGGCCAAGCCTAAAACCGTAGCCAAAGCCGTAACGCAAACCGCCAAAAAAATTGATACGCTGGTATCTAAAACACAGGCGAAAGGCTGGGCAGTTACCCTGAATAAAGTTCAGTTCAGCAACGATAATGTAAAATTTGATAATGATGCGCAAAAAGCGATCTCTAAGGGAGTCGATTTTGCGCATATGGATATCAGGAGCCTGAATACAGATATTGAAAATCTGTCGTACAATCCCGATACCATCTCGGGTAAAGTTAACTCCCTTACCTTTAGCGATAAAAGCGGTTTAAACGTTAAGCAATTCCATACCGGCTTTTTTTACGGACCGAAGAACGCCTATCTGAATGATTTGCTGCTTGAAACTCCGCAAACCGTTATTCAAAAGCAGTTGCAGGTTAGCTATCCTTCTATTGATGCCATCAGCAAAAATATCGGGGCGCTGCATATCAACGCTAATCTTGACGGCAGTAAGTTGGGCCTGCGCGATGTATTGCTGCTGATGCCGGCTATGGCCGCTACGCCTCCCTTTAATAAGATGCCCAACGGCGTACTTAAAATAAACGGCCGGGTTACAGGTGCTGTTAACAACTTGAATATACCTGATCTGGAAATCAGCGGGCTTACAGCCACTCACATTAAGGCGTCGGCTATACTGAAGGGACTGCCCGATGTAAATAAGGCTTATTTTGATGTAAACATTGCTGATTTTAACATCAGCCGCAGAGATATATTCAGCGTAGCCCCGGCCGGTACCATTCCGGCCACAGTGAGCATTCCCGAATATCTGAATCTGAAGGGCAAGCTCAAGGGCAGCATGAATGATTTTAATACCAACCTCAGCCTGCGCTCCAGCTATGGCAGTTTAAGCGCGGTGGCCAGTGTTAAGAACCTGATGAGCAAGAATAAAATTGCGGCAGCCTATAGCGCCAGCATCAAAACAAACGGACTGAATGCCGGGGCCTTAATTAAGCAGCCGCAAATGGCAGGCAAGCTTACCTTAGCACTGAACGTAAAGGGTTCGGGCACTGACCCTAAGCATATCAGCCTGCAATTTAATGGTAACGTAGCCAGCGCTTATGTAAAGGGTTACAATTACCATAACCTCAATCTGAGGGGCACGGCAGTTAACGGCCGCTATACTGCAATAGCCCGGATGACTGACCCCAACATTAACTTCAGCCTAAATGCAAAGGCTGATTTAAACAGAAAATATCCTGCCGTTAACGCTACTTTGATGGTTGACAGTATTAACCTGCAAAGCCTGCATCTGGTAACCACCCCTATGCGTTTTCATGGCAAAATTATAGCCGATGTGCCTACGGCCGACCCTGACTATTTAAATGCCAATGTGCAGGCTACCGACCTGTTAATTGTAAATGGAACGCAACGTATCGCGCTGGACAGCGTAAGCCTGGTTTCAACAGCTAACGCCGATAGCAGCGCCCTGCGCCTGAAAACGCCTTTCCTGAGTGCGCATATTGGAGGTAAGTATAAGCTTACCGAAATAGCCACAGCCCTGCAGGCCAGCGTTGACAAATATTTTAACACTGCCTTAGCCAGCGGACCGGCAGCCAGGCCGGGCAAATACTCGCCCGAGCAGTTTAATTTTGATCTGCATCTGGTTAAAACTCCGCTGCTGAGCCAGTTTGTGCCCGATTTAAAGCAATTAGACCCGGTTAATATTACCGGCCGTTTCAACAGCACCACAGGTGAGCTTTTGGTTAACGGCAGTATGCCCAAAATTATTTATGGCACCGATGTTATCAACAATGGCAAGCTGAATATCAATACCGGCAACAATGCCCTCAATTATGCCTTAACTTTTGACCAGATCAAGGTAGGCGCCAGCATTAACGTTTTATATCCGAGTGTTTCAGGGTCTGCCCAGAACAATAAACTGAATATAAGTTTGCAGGTACGTGATGCTGCTCAAAAGGAACGCTACCGCATTGCCGGCGTATTTAATGTGCTGCCCGATGCTTATCAGTTCAGCTTTTTGCAAAATGGCCTGCTGCTGGATTATACCCAATGGGCAGTTAACGCTGATAACTTTTTTCAGTATGGAAACAAAGGCATACTGGCGCATAATTTCAGCATTACCAACGCTAACCAGGTGTTAAGTGTAAACAGCAGTCCGCAAAGGGCTAATGCGCCGATTGACGTTAGTTTCAACAATTTCAGAATCGAAACCCTGACCCGGCTGGCCCAGCAGGACTCCCTGCAGGTTGGCGGCATTATTAATGGCACAGCCAGTGTAAGCAATCTGCAAAAGTCAGCACAGTTTACAGCCAACATGAACATCGGCGACTTCAATTTTAAGGGAGATACCGTAGGCAATATTGCCATTAAGGTGAACAACCAGACTGCGGGCGCTTTTGCGGCCAATGTCAGCATTAATGGTAAAGGCAACCAGGTTGATTTAAGCGGCCTGTATTACACCGCAGGCGGGCGGCTGGATATGAACCTGAATATTGTGAACCTGAGCATGAAAAGCATTGAGGGCTTTAGCTTTGGTAACCTGCGCAATGCATCGGGCAATATTACCGGCGGGCTGAAGATTACAGGCACTACCGCAGCGCCAAACGTACGGGGCGACATTAATTTCAATAAGGTAGGCTTTAACGTAGCTATGCTCAACTCCTACTTTACCATGCCGAATGAGAGCATTACCTTTAATAACGACGGCATCCGGTTTAATGATTTTACCTTGGTAGATTCAACCGGCAACAAAGCGATTGTAAGCGGTGACATATACACAAAAACCTTTACTGATTTCCGCTTCGGGCTGGATATCCGTATGGACAACTTCCGTGTTATCAATTCCACCCAGGCCGATAACCGTTTGTACTATGGTAAGCTGTTCCTGAACAGCCGTATTCAGATTCGCGGTGATCTGGTTAAACCTATTGTGGATGGCTCAATTACCGTAAATGATAATACCGACCTGACGATTGTACTGCCCACATCTGATCCCAGCGTGGAAGATCGGAAGGGGGTGGTAGAGTTTGTGGATAAGGATGCACCCAGGCTGGATTCCATCCTCCTGGCCAGGCAACTGGATTCGCTCCGAAAATCGGACGTAACCGGGCTGGACGTGAACATGACGGTAAAAATTAATAAAAACGCCAATTTTAACATTGTTATTGATGAGCGTAACGGCGATGTGGTGCATATTAAGGGCGAAGCTAATCTGCAGGGAGGTATAGATCCGAGCGGTAAAACCAATCTCACCGGTACTTATGTGGTCAACAGCGGCTCCTACCAGTTAGCTTATGCTACAGTGAATCGCAAATTCAACTTCAAGCCCGGCAGTACCATTACCTGGACGGGCGACCCAACCAGCGCCAACATTAACCTGACAGCAATTTATGTAGCCAATGTACCTCCTATAGATTTGGTAAGCGACCAGCTGGGCAGTACAGAAAACAGCACTCAATACAAGCAGAAACTGCCGTTTAATGTTGATTTGAATTTAAAGAATCAGCTGCTGACGCCGCAGATCAGCTTTGACATTACCTTGCCCGACAGCAATTACACGGTATCATCAGAAGTAGTTAACACGGTCAATGCACGCTTGGAACAGATAAAACGCGATACTAATGAACTGAACAAACAGGTGCTGGGCGTGCTGGTATTGGGCCATTTTATTGGCGATAACATATTTCAGAGCCAGGGCGGCAGCGGCGGCGTGGAAGGCGCCGTACGTAACAGCGTGAGCAGCCTGTTGTCAGATCAGTTAAACAAGCTGGCTGGTAACCTGGTAGCGGGTGTAAATCTCAACTTCGGCGTTACCTCCGGCGAGGACTACTCCAGCGGAACGGCACAGAACCGTACCGATTTAAATGTGGGGCTATCAAAAAATTTCCTGAACGACCGTTTTACGGTTACTGTGGGCAATAATTTTAATCTGGAGGGCGCGCAGGCCGGCGAAAAATCATCAAATATAGCTGGTAACGTAGCCGTAAATTATAAACTCAGCAAAGATGGCCGCTATACCCTGAGGGCATACCGCCGTGATGAATATATTGTAATACAGGGACAAGTGGTGGAAACCGGAGTAGGTTTCACTTTATCTGTGGATTATAATCATTTTAAAGAGATATTTGCCAAATCCAGAGAGAGCAAGGCCATGCGTCGCCGTTACAAGGAGCAGCAAAAGGAACTGGATAAAAAGCAAGATCAAACTACAAACTAAACTGATGAGGAAACATTTAATCCTTTTAATATTAGCTGCTTTATTCTGGAGTGCATGCAGTAATACCAAATACTTAGCGCCGGGTCAGAAGCTATATACCGGGAGCGAAGTAAAAATTGCTGACAAAACTAATACTACCAAAAGTGAACAAAAAGCCTTGTCGGCAGAACTGGCAGCTTTAATCAGGCCCAAGCCGAACAGCGATGTATTGGGCTTGCGCTATAAATTATACCTTTATAATAAATATTATACCACCAAAAAGAAGGGATTAAGGCACTTTTTGTTTTCAAAGGGCGAACCGCCGGTTCTGGTAAGTTCAATTGATTTGGTGAAAAACAGTACCATTTTGCAGAATCGTTTGCAAAACGAAAGTTATTTTCAGGCGCAGGTAACGGGCGATACCATAACTACCGACAAAACGGGCAAATCAGTATTTACTGTGCAAACCGGGCCGGCTTATCATTATCGCAAAATTATCTTCCCGCAGGGCAAGGATAATCTGGATACTGCCGTTACCGGCATTTCGGCAAACTCATTTTTAAAACCGGGTGATAAATACAGCCTGGATATTGTAAAGAATGAACGGCTGCGTGTTGACACCCGGCTAAAGGAAGAAGGCTTTTATTATTTTGCTCCTGAAGATTTAAAGTTAAGGGCTGATACAACCATTCCCGGTCATCAGATAGATGCCTACCTGCTGGTTAAACCCGAAACACCTGATAAGGCAAGGCGCATTTATACCATCAATAACATTTATGTGTACCCTCGTTACAGCTTGCGCGATACCGCACTCAAGCTTGATTCCGCTGTTAAGTATCGCTGGTACAATGTAATTGATCCAAAAAAAACAGTAAAACCCTACACTTTCAAAAATGCCGTTTTGCTGCAGCCAGGCGATGTTTACAACCGTACCGAACATAACAATTCCCTCAACCGGTTTATTGATTTAGGGCCGTTCAAATTTGTAAAAAACAGGTTTCAGGATGTATCCGCCGATTCCTCAAAGCTGGACGTTTACTATTTTCTAACCCAGTATCCTAAAAAATCGTTACAGCTGGATTTACTGGGCCGTACTACCTCAGCCAATTATAACGGTACGCAAATTAATCTCACCTTCCGTAACCGTAATGCTTTTAAAGGGGCTGAGGCATTCTCATTTACGCTTTTTGCCAGTACCGACGGGCAAATCGGCGGTAACAACGGCGGTTATCCATTGTCGCAATTCGGTTTCCAGTCCACGCTTTCGTGGCCGCGGTTCATCAGCCCTTTTAATTTCAGGACAGATGGCGCCTATATCCCGCGCACTAACCTGACTATAGGTTACTCGGTGGTTGACAGAAGCCAGCTGTACAAACTGAATTCATTTACAGGCTCATTCGGCTACCAGTGGAAGGTGAATGTGCACAAGCAGCATGAACTGAATTTGATCAATTTAACCTTTGTAAATCCTATTAAGGTTGACACCTTATATACCGACAGCATCAGGAAAACACGTAACCCGGCGCTGAAGCATGTTATTGACCGCCAGTTTACCTTTGGCCCGAGCTATAGCTATACTTATACCAACACTACAGAAACCTATAAGCGAAACACCATCTATTATAATGGCAGGGTAAGCGAATCAGCTGCGTTAGTAGGCATTTTCAGCGGTGCTGATACGCTGGGAGGGAAGCCCAAGAGCCTGTTTGGCACCAATTACAATCAATACTTTAAGGTGGAAAACGAAATAAGGTATTACCATAAAACAGGCCCCAATAGTTCTCTGGCAGCACGTGTAATGTTTGATTTGGGTATTCCGTTTGGTAACTCTACTATACTGCCTTACAGTCAGCAATTTTTTATCGGCGGTCCTAATAGTTTGCGCGGTTTCAGGGCGCGGTCTATTGGCCCTGGTACTTCTGATCCAAATCAATATACTGCCGGGACAGGATTTCTGGCCGATGAATCCGGTGATATAAAACTGGAGGCTAACTTGGAATACCGCCCCAAACTGTTCAGCATTGTGTATGGCGCCCTGTTTATCGATGCCGGTAATATCTGGGATTTACATTATCAGGAAGGTTTGGCAGGAGGTACCTTCGGTAAAAACTTCTACAAACAGTTAGCCGCCGATGTTGGCTTCGGGCTGCGTTTTGATGCCAGTGTGCTGGTGCTGCGCACTGATTTAGGCTTCCCGATCAGCAGGCCCTGGTTGCCATCAGGGCAGCAGCTTAAGTTTGATGGCAAGGATGCTGTATTTAACTTTGGCATCGGCTATCCTTTTTAACGGGTTGTTTACTTCCAATGATAATAAGTATATTTTTATAGCTGATCGATATACCTGAAAAAGAACTTTTTCCTTCTCAAAAAAGTTGCTGTTTGACTGAAAAAGTATAACTAAAATAAAAGACTGTTTAGTAACAAAAATACGCTGTCATTTCGAACGACAGTGAAAAATCTGCTGTGAACAACGGGCTCTGCAAGCGGCTTATCTGCCTGATGAAGCAGATTTCTTATTATCGTTCGAAATGACAGAGCAGAGTTTAACAATATTATTTAACTGCTGCTAAACAGGTTTTAAGTGCATAAAAAAGTCCTGCTCACACGAGCAGGACTTTTTTATTTATTGTGTGATATAATACTATTCAGCTTTTTATACATCAATCTTCGCATACTTTGCGTTTTTCTCAATAAACTCACGGCGCGGGGCAACTTCATCGCCCATCAGCATGGAGAAGGTATGGTCGCACTCGGCGGCATTATCAATGGTAGCACGGCGCAGGGTGCGGGTGTCGGGGTTCATGGTAGTTTCCCATAGCTGCTCGGCATTCATTTCACCTAAACCTTTATAACGCTGCACATGCACACTATCTTCCCGGCCATTGCCTTTAATACGGTCAACAGCAGCTATACGCTGCTCCTCCGTCCAGCAATATTCAAATTCCTTGCCTTTTTTCACCAGGTACAGCGGCGGTGCGGCAATATAAACATAGCCAAACTCTACCAGCTCCTTCATGTAACGGAAAAAGAAGGTCAGGATAAGCGTGGTAATGTGCGAACCGTCCACATCGGCATCCGTCATAATAATAATCTTGTGGTAGCGAAGCTTCGACAGGTTCAGCGCTTTGTCATCCTCTGGTGTACCTATGCTTACGCCCAGGGCAGTAAACATATTTTTTATTTCCTCATTTTCGTATATTTTATGCTCCATCGCCTTTTCTACGTTCAGGATTTTACCGCGCAGGGGCAGTATGGCCTGATAGTCGCGAGCCCGGCCCTGTTTGGCCGTACCGCCTGCTGAATCACCTTCTACCAGATAGATTTCGCATACACTGGGATCGCTGTTGGCGCAATCGGCCAATTTGCCCGGCAGGCCGGAGCCGCTCATTACGCTTTTACGCTGCACCATTTCGCGGGCCTTGCGGGCCGCCGCACGGGCGGTGGCTGCTAAAACCACTTTATTAATAATCATGCGGGCTTCTTTCGGGTTTTCTTCTAAGTAAACCGTCAGTATTTCGCCAACGGCAACATTCACTGCGCCGCTTACCTCATTGTTACCTAATTTGGTTTTAGTTTGCCCTTCAAACTGCGGCTCCTGTACTTTTACAGAAATTACCGCTGTCAGGCCCTCACGAAAGTCGTCGCCCGTAATGTCAACCTTAATGTTTTTAAGCAGGCCCGATTTGTCGGCATAAGCTTTTAAGGTGCGGGTTAATCCGGTACGGAAACCGGCCACGTGCGTACCGCCTTCGATGGTATTAATATTGTTGACGTAGGAATGGATATTTTCGGAGTAGGTATCATTGTACTGCAAAGCCAGCTCAACCGGCACGCCCTGTTTGATGCCTTCTACATAGATAGGTTCGGGTATAATAGGGGCACGGGTGCCGTCAAGATATTTTACAAATTCCTTAAGGCCGCCTTCCGAATAAAATTCCTCGGTTAAAAAGGAGCCATCCTCCTCCGGAAAACGCTCATCAGTTAGCGACAGGCGAATACCTTTGTTCAAATAGGCCAACTCCCGTAAACGGGCGGCAAGGGTATCGTACTTATATTCGGTTGTCAAAGCGAAAATTTCCGGGTCGGGCTGGAACAAAACGGTAGTACCTGTCTTTTCTGTTTCGCCAATCACCTTTACATCATACTGCGGCTTGCCTTTCTGATACTCCTGCTGAAATATTTTCCCTTCACGATATACGTTTACCTTCAAATCGGTTGATAATGCGTTAACGCAGCTTACCCCTACGCCGTGCAAACCGCCGGAAACCTTATAAGTGTCTTTATCAAACTTACCGCCGGCATGCAGCACGGTCATCACCACTTCCAATGCCGAGCGTTTTTCTTTAGTGTGAATCGCCGTGGGGATGCCCCGCCCGTTATCCTGAACAGAAATGGAATTACCAGGATGAATAAACACTTTAATATCTGTACAATAACCAGCCAGCGCCTCATCAATAGAATTATCTACTACCTCATACACCAGGTGATGCAAACCTTTAACACCCGTATCGCCAATGTACATGGAAGGGCGCTTGCGCACCGCCTCCAGGCCTTCTAAAACCTGTATATTATCTGCTGAATAATTCGATCTGTCCTGATTTTCTTCGCTCATGTTTGTGATTAAAATAACCATCAAAAATACGAAATTTATGGCAGAAAACGGTATTGTGGATAAATAACCCGGTCATAATCAGGTAATCAAAAACTTTAGTAAACTTGCGGTTAAATTCTATATTTGCCACAAATTATTATTTTAGCATAATGAAAACCCCTTCTTCAATTTTTACAAAATTAACCATAGGCCTGATGGTTGCTGCAGGTTTAGCCGCCTGCAACCAAAGCAAAACCGGCGATAAGGCTGCCTCAACAGCGCCGGCCGCCGCCGTACCGGTTGACAGCAAAGCACAGGTTGTATTTATTAATCAGGATACGCTTTTATCGCAATACCAGTATGTGAAGGATATGAGCGCGCGCCTGGAAACCAAGGGCAAAGCTGCGCAAAGCGATGTTGGCGCCCGCCAGCAGGCCATTCAGCGCGAGGTTGCCGAATATCAGAAAACCGCCAATACGCTTACTGCCGAACAACGGGCAGCTACCGAGCAGCGCCTGCAGCGCAAAGGGCAGGAATTTCAGCAATACAGCCAGAACGCGAGCGCACAAGTGCAGAATGACCAGAGCGCTGAGCAGGTAAAGCTGTATGAGAAAATATCGGCCTTTATGAAGGATTATGCTAAGGAGAAGGGTTACAAAATGATTTTAACCTACCAGAAGGGTAACGCCAACATGCTTTATGGTGACCCAAGCCTTGACGTTACAACTGAGGTAGTTAAACGCCTGAATGAAAGTTATTCAAAAGATAAAAAGTAAGAATTTGATTTGCTCTCATAATTTTAGTAATTGCAAATACTTCTGTTGAGATGCTAAATCAAGGGAGGTTTGTGATTGCTTAAAGTAGCAAGGCAACTTAATCAGGATATACAACCCCAGCTCAAAGCCGGGGTTTTTTAATTTATTATATAATGAAAACACATGAGGTATTAATGAGGATGGCCATCCGGCTATCAGAGCAGAATGTAATTAACGGGCAGGGAGGGCCTTTCGGTGCAGTAATTGTGAGGGATGGGGAAGTAGTGGCTGCAAGCGCCAACAGGGTGGTGCCGCAGAATGACCCAACCGCTCATGCCGAAATATCAGCCATCAGGCTGGCCTGCCAGAAGCTGAATACCTACAACCTGCAGGGCTGCGTTATTTACACCAGTTGCGAACCTTGCCCTATGTGCCTTGGGGCCATCTACTGGGCGCATCTCGATAAAATATATTATGCCAATACTAAAGCCGATGCCGCCCATATCCATTTTGATGACCAGTTTATTTATGAGGAGTTAGACCGCCCAATTGATGAGCGCAAACTGCCTATGGTGCAGTTGCTGCGCGATGAGGCGCTTGGCGCCTTTAAGCTATGGGAAGACAATGAGGCGAAAACTCATTATTGATTAAAGTATAATAATCCTGCTCCTCATGTTAACAGGGCATTAGCAAACACAGCCTTACTCTTCCTTCTTTCCTTCAAAGTAACCGCCCTGCAGGTCGTCAATTTCACGGCGGTCGCGCTTGGTAGGGCGGCCGGCGCCGCGGTCGCGCCTCAATACGGGTGAATGGAACATGGACTGAAAGCCGGGCGTTTGCTCGGGCGGAGTAATATCTTCGTAAAACCTGATGGCTGTTTGGTAATCGCCCCGGTTTTCGAGCAAGCCTGTTACCTTCACTATCTTACGTTCCGGCCCTTTTGATACCTGGTAGGTTTCGCCAACCTTTACCTCGTGTGAGGCTTTAATGTTGTTACCTTCCAGCTTTACGCGGCCGGCTTTGCAGGCTTCGGTAGCCAAAGAGCGGGTTTTGAACAGGCGTATGGCCCACAGGTACTTATCTATGCGTAGTTTTTCTTTTTCCGGCATACTGAATAATTTACAACGCCTGCCGGTTAGGGTTTTAGTATAAACGGCAGGCAAATTTCCTTAAAAAACCTTTAATTTGCCAAAACTTTAAACAATAATGGCTGCTGATATAAAAAAACTGATTGAGGATGCCTGGGAACAGCGCAACCTGCTGAGTGAAAACGAATACATCAATGCAATAGAAACTGTAATCACCCGCCTCAATAAGGGAGAAATACGCGTAGCCGAACCCATCGGCAATCGCTGGCATGTAAACGACTGGATCAAGAAAGCTGTTATTCTGTATTTTCCTATCCGTGAGATGGAAGAGATTAAGGTAGGTCCCTTTGTATTTCACGACAAAATGAAGCTGAAGGTTGATTATAAAAAAGCAGGTGTTCGGGTGGTGCCGCATGGCATTGCCCGTTATGGTGCATACCTGGCTAAAGGTGTAATTATGATGCCTTCATACGTCAATATCGGCGCTTATGTGGACGAAGGTACGATGGTGGATACCTGGGCTACGGTAGGCTCATGCGCGCAGATCGGCAAGCATTGTCACCTAAGCGGCGGCGTAGGTATTGGCGGCGTACTGGAGCCGGTGCAGGCGGCTCCGGTAATTATCGAGGACAACTGCTTTATCGGCTCACGTGCTATTGTAGTAGAAGGTGTGCATGTAGAGCAGGAGGTAGTGTTAGGCGCCAATGTGGTATTAACGGCTTCTACCAAGATTATTGATGTAACCCAGAATGAACCGGTGGAATATAAAGGCCATGTACCTGCCCGCTCAGTAGTGATACCAGGGTCATACACTAAAAAATTTGCTGCCGGTGAATACCAGGTGCCCTGCGCCCTGATTATCGGCAAGCGCAAAGAATCAACCGATAAGAAAACTTCCTTGAACGATGCCTTGCGGGAAAACAATGTAGCGGTGTAAGGTGCGAATGGTGAGTGGTGAATGGTTGATAGTCAATAATTAATTGCCGGCGATTTGATGAATTCAAGGTTTGCTTCTGCATTTACTATCTGCTATTACCTATTCACTACTGACTGCTCACAATTCAAATATGAAAATAGGATATGATGCCAAGCGGGCTTTTTTAAATACTACCGGCTTGGGTAATTACAGCCGGTGGTTAATTAAGAGTTTGGCTGAGCATCATCCCGGAAATCAATACTATCTCTACACGCCGAAAACAAGGCCCGGCAGTGCGCTTGCTTTGTTAAAAGCACTGC
>CAXTAP010000031.1:0-6809 GCA_964241965.1 uncultured Mucilaginibacter sp. | reverse complement strand
AACGGATTTAATCCGGTTACTGAACATTGATGCAGCAAAGATAAGGGTTATCTATCAGGGCTGTGATCCGGCTTTCGGTATCAGGGCAGATGCTGCACAACAGCAGCACGTCAGGCAAAAATATCAGTTGCCTGCCCGATATCTTCTTACTGTAGGCACTATAGAGGAGCGGAAAAATTTGCTGCTCATTGTTAAGGCGCTGCGGCAGGTACCCGAAATTCAGCTGGTAGTTACAGGCCGGGCAACCCGGTATGTAAATAAGGTGAATGACTACCTGCAACAGCATCAACTCAATCATCGGGTATTGTTTTTGCACCAGGTACCCTTTGCCGATTTGCCGGCGCTTTACCAGATGGCAACCGTTTTTATATACCCCTCGCGTTACGAAGGTTTTGGCCTGCCCGTATTAGAGGCGCTGAACGCAGGGATACCTGTTATAGCAGCCACGGGTTCATGTCTGGAAGAGGCAGGCGGGCCAGATAGTATTTATGTTGACCCGGATAACGAGGCGGCATTGACGGCGCAGATAAGCCATTTGTTAAGTAATGCCGGCCTGAGGCAGCAAATGAGCGCTGCCGGGCAAACATACGCCGCCGGCTTTAGTGATAAAATATTGACCGGTCAAATCATAGATTTGTACCGGCAAACCTTACAGCAAAATGCTTAAAGATGAAATAACCAGAGCGCTGGCGGTAATACAGCAAGGCGGTATTGTTTTATACCCTACCGATACTATATGGGGTATAGGCTGCGATGCTACCAATACCGAAGCGGTAAAAAAAATATACAGCCTTAAAAAGCGCGATGAAGCGAAAAGTGTAATCATTTTATTGGATACTGATAATAAGCTTATCAGTTATGTAAAGGAAGTGCCCGAGGTTGCCTATGACCTGATTGAATTTGCCGAGCATCCGCTGACATTGGTTTTGCCCGGCGCCAAAAATTTATCGCCCGCCGTAATTAATACTGATGGCAGTATCGGCATCCGGGTTACCAGGCACCCGTTTTGCCAGCAGCTTATTCAGCGGCTGCGCAAGCCTCTGGTATCTACTTCGGCTAATATCAGCGGGCAGGCCTCGCCGCAAAACTTTTCACAAATAAGTGAGGACATTATCAGCAGTGTTGACTATGTGGTTGATCTGGAGCAGCATGACCGTACACTGAAAAAACCATCAACCATTATGCGGCTGGATGCAACCGGCCGGTTTGAATTTATACGGCGTTGATTTTTATTATATCATTACCTTTGCCTTAATAATAACCGGCCAGGCTAATTGCGGCCTGTTACACTCCATGAAAGAACATCTGCAACATCCGGTATTCTCTGTTATTTCAAAACTGGCGGGTAAACATCAGGTTGAGGCTTACGCCATCGGGGGTTTTGTGCGCGATATTTTTCTGCATCGTGCATCAAAGGATATTGATATAGTTGTTTTGGGCAACGGTATTGAGTTTGCCGAAAGCGCCGGCCGGGCGTTGCATGCAAAGGTAGCTGTTTTTAAAAACTTCGGGACTGCTATGCTGCGCTATCAGGATCTGGAAATCGAGTTTGTAGGCGCACGCAAAGAGTCGTACCGGGCCGATTCGCGTAAACCTATTGTAGAGAACGGCACGCTGGAGGATGATCAGAAACGCCGCGATTTCACCATTAATGCCATGGCTATAGCCTTGCACCCGGGCGAGTTTGGCCAGCTGACAGATCCGTTTAACGGCCTGGAGCATCTGGATGAACGCCTGATTAAAACGCCGCTCAACCCGCTCGAAACGTTTTCAGATGATCCGCTGCGCATGATGCGGGCTGTCCGCTTCGC
Source organism: uncultured Mucilaginibacter sp. (assembly GCA_964241965.1). Classification (GTDB taxonomy): domain Bacteria; phylum Bacteroidota; class Bacteroidia; order Sphingobacteriales; family Sphingobacteriaceae; genus Mucilaginibacter. The sequence continues at coordinate 4,998 of CAXTAP010000031.1, read as the reverse complement.
CTCACAGCTTACTTTCAGAATCGACGAAGCGGCAGTTAATGCCATCATTGCCCAAAAGCAGCGGATCAGCATCGTATCACAGGAGCGCATTACCGATGAACTGAATAAAATTATGCTTTCGCCGCAGCCATCTGTAGGGTTTAATTACTTGTTTGATACCGGCCTGCTGCACATTATCTTTCCGCAAATGGCAGCTCTGTACGGTGTAGAGGTGGTGAACGGGCGCGGGCATAAGGACAATTTTTATCACACACTGCAGGTGCTGGATAACATCAGCCTCACCACTAACAACCTGTGGCTGCGCTGGGCGGCGTTGCTGCATGATATTGCCAAGCCCGCCACCAAGCGCTTTGAGCCCGGCCACGGCTGGACGTTTCACGGGCATGAAGACCGAGGCGCACGTATGGTGCCCCAGATATTTGCCCGGCTGAAACTGCCGCTTAATGAGCACATGAGGTTTGTACAAAAACTGGTACAGCTGCACATGCGGCCTATTGTATTAACTCAGGAAATTGTTACAGACTCTGCCGTACGCCGCCTGCTGTTTGAGGCCGGAGATGATATTGAGAGCTTGATGCTGTTGTGTAAGGCCGACATTACCACCAAAAATGAGTACAAAGTAAAAAAATACCGGCAAAACTTTGAACTGGTGCAGCAAAAGCTGAAAGATGTAGAGGAGCGCGACCGCGTACGCAACTGGCAGCCTCCGGTAACCGGTAATGACATTATGCGGCTTTTTGGCCTCAGGGAAGGGCGCGAAGTAGGCCAGATTAAAAACCAGATACGCGAAGCCATATTGGAAGGCGATATTGCCAATACTTATGAGGCCGCTATTGCGTTCACCTTACGCAAAGGCCAGGAAATTGGCTTAAAAGTTGTAGCAAACACAAATTAAACTAAAACATTATTTAACACACCTACTAATTTAAAATGGCACTATACCGGTTTAGAGTAACCTTTGAAGATTATGATGAAGTAAGCAGGGATGTGGATATTAAATCCACGCATACGTTTATGGATTTGCATTACGCCATACACCAGTCTATAAATTATAATCCCGACTATTCATCATCGTTTTATGTGAGTAACGATCAGTGGACAAAGGGGGAGGAATTTGCTTTTAAACCAACGCAGCGCAAAATTGACCGCGGCGTGATTTTAATGGAAAATGCCAAACTGAGCAGTTATATTGATGATCCCCATCAAAAATTTTATTATACCTCCAACTTTGAGCGGCCTTTTGATTTCCATGTAGAACTGGTAAAAATTTTAGATGAATCCCCCGGCGTTACCTATCCGGCAACAGTGAGAACCGTAGGTGAAGCGCCCAAGCAATTCGGTAATGCCTTTAACGCTACCGTATTACCGCCTACCAGCGAGGAATTTGACTTTTTAAATGAGATGGAATATACGCCGGAGGATACGGCTGATTTTTCGGAGGTGACCGATACCGGTATAGAAGACCATGAGGAAGAGAAGGAGGAGGAAGATGAATTTGGCGGCGAATTTTCCGACCATGAGGATGACGAAGATTTTCCGGCTCATAAAGGCGCCGATGAAGATTATTGATTGCGCCTGAAAACTTTTACGGTATCAGAATTAAGGATGGCCGGCAACGGAACTGTCAGTTTTTATGTACAACAAAACGCTTGTAGTTGTTGCCGGACCTACGGCTTCGGGTAAAACGGCATTGGCTGTACAGTTAGCGCAGCATTATCAAACTGAAATTATTTCTGCCGATTCTCGCCAGTTTTACCGTGAAATATCTATTGGTACAGCTAAACCTTCTGCCGAAGAACTGGCTGCTGTTCCGCATCATTTCATAAATTCCCATCATATTACCGACAACCTTAACGTGGCCGACTTTGAAAGGCAGGGCTTAATAGAAATAAACCGGCTGTTCAAAAATCATGATGTAGTTGTTATGGCCGGCGGCTCCGGCTTGTACATTAAAGCAATTACCGAAGGGTTTGATGATTTGCCGGCTGTTGACCCTGCCATACGCAGGGAGCTGAATCAGCTTTATGCAACGCAGGGAATCGGCATATTGCAGCAGCAGTTACAAGGGGCCGACCCTGTTTATTATGCACAGGCAGATATCCGCAACCCACAGCGGTTGATACGTGCGCTGGAAGTAACACAAGGCACAGGCCGGCCCTACTCTTCTTTCCGGAAGTCGGCGTTTAAGCAACGCCCTTTCAACATCATCAAGCTGGCTTTTGATTTGCCCCGTGAGGTACTATACAGCCGTATCAACACAAGGGTGGAGCAGATGATGGCAGCAGGTTTGTTGAATGAGGTACGGCAGATGCTGCCCTACAGGCAGCTGAACGCCCTGAATACAGTTGGCTACACCGAGTTATTCAGCCACCTGGATGGTAAAACTACCTTGCCCGAAGCCACAGCCTCTATACAGCAGAATACCCGCAGGTTTGCCAAGCGGCAGCTCACCTGGTTCAGGAAGGATGCGGATATACACTGGGTAAACGGGGATATACCCGAGATAATCAAATTAATTGATGATTACCGTAAAGCGTAGTCGCTGATATTTAACAGGCAAACTACTGTTGAACGCAGATTGTATGTGATTAAATAGTTGCCTGCTGTTCATTGCAGGGTTAAATCGTTATATTTTGCGTAACAGCTTAATCATGCACAGGTACAATATCATGGAAAGGTAAACGCTCAAAATTGCACTTTTCAAACTTGGGGAGATGCCCGTTTTTTTGGTAAATTTGTTTTCTGTCTGCGTTAGTAACAACAGCCAATTCATATGCCCGATTTTTCGCATCTGCACGTACATACCCAGTTTTCATTGCTTGATGGCGCCGCCGACATTTCAAAGCTTTATAAAAAGGCCGCTGCTGATGGCATGAAGGCCCTCGCCATTACCGACCACGGCAATATGTTCGGGGCCTTTAAGTTTGTGGCTGAGGCGGGCAAGCATAATGTAAAACCCATTGTAGGCTGCGAATTCTATGTAGTGGATGACCGCCATAAAAAGCAATTCACTAAAGAAAACCGCGATGTGCGCCATCACCAGCTGCTGATTGCAAAGACCGCAGAGGGGTACAAAAACCTGATCAAGCTGTGTTCCTATGGTTATATGGAAGGCTTATACAGTAAATGGCCTCGAATTGACAAGGAACTGATCTTAAAGCATCATCAGGGGCTGATTGCTACTACCTGCTGCATCGGCGCTTCGGTACCGCAGGCCATCCTCAAAAAAACGGAGCAGGAAGCCGAGCAGGAATTTAAATGGTGGCTTGATTTGTTCGGCGATGATTACTATATCGAGCTGCAGCGCCATAACATACCGGAGCAAACTACCATTAATAATACGCTTCTTAAATACGCTAAAAAGCACAACGTAAAGGTAATTTGCTCTAATGATTCACATTATGTGGATCAGCAGGATTCCAATGCGCACGATATTCTGCTGTGCGTTAATACCGGCGACATGCAGAGCACACCTATTGCAACTGATGAAGATGGCGGCAAGGGTTACCGCTTTGGCTTTCCGAATGATCAGTTTTACTTTAAAACGCAGGCCGAGATGGCCGAGTTGTTTCATGATTTGCCGGAATCATTAGACAATACCAATGAGATAGTGGATAAGGTGGATGTGCTGAAGCTGAAGCGCGACATTATGCTGCCTAACTTTCCAATACCCGATGAGTTCAGGATACACAGCGGCCCGGAGGCTGATGTGCTGAACCAGTGGGAGTACCTGAAGGACATGACCTTCAGGGGCGCCAAAGAACGGTACATTGATATAGACGCCACAACCGAAGAGCGTATCAATTTCGAGCTGTTCACCATTAAAACGATGGGCTTTGCCGGCTATTTTCTTATCGTGGCCGATTTTATCAGGGCCGGGCGAGACCTGGGTGTGTTTATCGGGCCGGGCCGGGGTTCGGCAGCCGGTTCGGTGGTGGCTTACTGCATCGGTATTACCAACATCGACCCGATTAAATACAATCTGCTGTTTGAGCGTTTCCTGAACCCCGACCGTAAGTCGATGCCCGATATTGATACGGATTTTGACGATGAAGGCCGCCAGAAGGTGATTGATTATGTGGTGGATAAATACGGTAAAAACCAGGTAGCGCAGATTGTTACTTACGGCTCCATGGCCGCCCGCACCAGTATTCAGGATGTAGGCCGGGTGCTGGATATGCCGTTATCCGAAGTGAACATGATAAAAAAGCTGGTGCCCGAAACGCTGGGCATCACCTTAAAGGCCGCCATTGAGCAGGTACCCGAGTTGCAGACCATCTACAAAGGCCAGGACCTGCGCGGCACGGTACTGCGCGAGGCTGAAAAGTTAGAAGGCTCAGTGCGCAATACAGGCGTGCATGCAGCCGGTATCATTATTGCGCCCGATGATTTAACCAATATTGTACCGGTGGCTACGGCCAAAGACTCCGACCTGCTGGTTACTCAGTTTGACGGCCGGGTGATTGAGGATGCCGGTGTAATCAAGATGGACTTTCTGGGTTTGAAAACCCTGACCATTATTAAAAACGCGCTGGCGCTGATTAAGCAGAACCACGGCGAGGACATAGATATTGACAGCATACCGCTGGACGACCAGAAAACTTTTGAGCTTTACCAGCGCGGCGATACCAACGGCACCTTCCAGTTTGAAAGCGATGGTATGCAGATGTACCTGCGCGATTTGAAGCCCGATAAGTTTGAGGATTTAATTGCCATGAACGCCCTGTACCGCCCGGGCCCGCTGGAGTACATCCCTAACTTCATTAAGCGTAAGCATGGCTTGGAACCCATTACTTATGATTTGCCGGATATGGAGGAGTACCTGGCCGAGTCGTATGGTATTACTGTATATCAGGAGCAGGTGATGCTGCTGTCGCAAAAGCTGGCCGGCTTCAGCAAGGGCGATGCCGACGTACTGCGCAAAGCGATGGGTAAAAAGCAGATCGACATCCTGAACAAGATGGAAAAGCAGTTTATGGATGGGGCAGTGGCCAAAGG
>CAXTAP010000030.1:32684-35223 GCA_964241965.1 uncultured Mucilaginibacter sp. | reverse complement strand
ACTTTAAGCAGCATTACAACAAGCACCCATCTGCAAAGCGGAGTTGCGAATGCAGATTTGGTAATAGAGGCCGCAACAGAAAATCAGGAAGTAAAGCTCAGCCTGTTTAAGCAGTTAAATGATTTTTGTAATGAGCAAACTATTTTGGCGACTAATACATCGTCTATTTCCATCACCAAAATAGCATCGGCAGTCAGCAGCCCGCAGCGGGTTATAGGTATGCATTTCATGAACCCTGTGCCGGTAATGCAGCTGGTAGAAGTGATCAGAGGTTACGCTACCAGCAATGAAGTAGCACAAACTGTAATGCAGCTGGCCCGGCAGCTGCAAAAGCAACCGGTGGAGGTAAATGATTATCCGGGTTTTGTGGCCAACCGGATACTGATGCCTATGATTAATGAAGCCGTTTACACCTTGTTTGAACGCGTGGCCGGTGTAACCGAAATTGATACTGTAATGAAACTTGGTATGGCGCACCCGATGGGGCCTTTGCAGCTGGCCGATTTTATCGGGCTGGATGTTTGCCTTGCCATATTGAATGTGTTACATCGGGGCTTTGGCAACGCCAAGTATGCCCCCTGCCCCCTGCTTGTTAATATGGTAACCGCAGGGCAGCTCGGCGTTAAATCGGGTGCAGGGTTTTACCGTTATACAGCAGGAAGCAAGGATCTGATAGTTGCTGACAAATTCAGAAGTTAAATGCATTAAACTTTTCTTACATAGAGCCGTCATAGTCATCAAACGCCCCTATAAAAATGAAAGCTGTTTTTAAATTATTGGTGAGTTTAAGTTTGGCAGGAGGTTTACTGTCTTCATGTGCCAGCTCCTATTACGTAACTGCACGCCCGGCGGAGCCTTATTATGTTCGCCCGGTTGCACCCTATCACGGTGCTTACTGGATACCGGGCGAGTACGTATGGCGCGGCGGCAACTACGTTTATGTAAATGGCTATTGGACCCGCCCTCACTATGGCCGTACCTATATACGTGGTTACTGGCAGGCGGGGCCTCGCGGATATGCCTGGCACAGGGGGTATTGGAGATAACAGCAGCTTAACTCAGCAAAAAATATAACCTACATTTTTTCGGGCACTTCAATGCCCAATAATTGCATACTGTATTTAATAAGTTTAGCTGTAGCCGCTGATAATTGCAGCCTGAAAACTTTCAGTTCATGATTATCCGCCTGTAATATTGAGTTTTCATGATAAAATTTATTATATACTTTGGCTAATTCATAAGCATAGTTTGCTACAATGGCCGGGCTGTAAGTTGAGGCTGCCTGCTCTGCAATATTTTGATATTGGTTAAGCAGCACAATCAAATCCCGCTCTGAGGGGACGAGTGAGTTTATCGCTGCAGGCTTTGTATAATTGGTATCAGCCTTGCGCAGCACTGATTTGATACGGGCATGTGTATATTGTATAAATGGCCCGGTATTTCCCTGAAAATCTATTGATTCATTCGGATTGAATAACAGCCGCTTTTTAGGCTCAACTTTCAGTAAAAAGTATTTCAAGGCCCCCATACCAATCATATGATACAGGTCCTGCTTTTCCTGTTCGTTAAAATCTTCCACTTTACCTAAGGCTTCGGTTTGCCGGCGGGCGGTTTGTTCCATTTCCGTAATTAAATCGTCCGCATCAACCACCGTACCCTCGCGCGATTTCATTTTGCCCGAGGGCAAATCCACCATGCCGTAGCTTAAATGAAACAATCCCTTTGCCCAGCTTTTACCCAGCTTTTGCAAAATTAAAAACAGCACCTTAAAGTGATAATCCTGCTCGTTGCCCACCACATAAACAGATTTATCCATGTGATAATCGTTAAATTTAAGTTCAGCCGTGCCTAAATCCTGAGTAATATACACCGAGGTACCATCGGCTCGCAGCACCAGTTTTTCATCCAGGCCCTCAGCAGTTAAATCTATCCATACAGAGCCATCCCCTTTCCTGTAAAAAACCTCTTTTTGCAATCCCTCTTCAATAATATCTTTACCCAATAAGTAGGTGTTCGACTCATAATAAAATTTATCAAAGCTAACGCCGAGCGCCCGGTAAGTAGCCTCAAATCCGGCATACACCCAGCCATTCATGGTTTGCCAAAGCTGTATTACTTCCGGGTTACCGGCTTCCCACTGCTGCAGCATTTGCTGAGCTTCTTTAATCAGCGGCGCGTTTCTTTTAGCATCGTCTTCTGTCTGGCCGACAGCTACTAACTCCCCGATTTGCTTTTTATAGGCTTTATCAAATATTACATAGTACTTGCCCACTAAATGGTCGCCCTTTAAACCCGAGCTTTCGGGCGTTTCGCCGTTACCCCATGTTCGCCAGGCTAACATTGATTTACAGATATGTATGCCGCGGTCGTTTACCAGGTTAGTTTTAATTACCTCGTAACCGCTGGCCGCTAAGATTTCAGCCACCGAAAAGCCCAGCAAGTTGTTGCGCACATGCCCTAAATGAAGCGGCTTATTAGTATTGGGCGAAGAATATTCTACCATCACCTTTTTACCGTTCGGACGTGGGTTTGTATAATT
>CAXTAP010000030.1:8951-32584 GCA_964241965.1 uncultured Mucilaginibacter sp. | reverse complement strand
GTAACATCAGCAGCCTGGAGTTCGGTTTGATATAAATTTTTAACAGCTGCGATAACTGCCTCAATAATAAAGTCCATTCGCCAAAATTAACTAAATTGCTGCAACCTGTATGTATTAGTTATATACACAAATCTGCTTAGCTTTGCACGCCGCACTTATATATGACACCTGATACCGACTTTAATATTCAAATAACCTCCGAAATAGGCGCTTTGAGAGCGCTGCTTATTCACAGCCCCGACAGCGGCCTTGGAAAGGTGGTACCCTCCAAGGCACAGGACTGGCTCTTTGAAGACATAGTACACCTGGATACTATGCGGCGCCAGGAATACGATTACTACGTAAAACTGCTGCTCTACTTTTTAGATGAAGATAAGATAAAGGGCAAACTCTCTGCTATAGATGATGAGAAAAGCGGGCGATCTTTCTTTATACCTGAAAGTCCTGATTTTCATAATTCAGTTAAGGTTATAGAAATACAAAACCTGCTGGCCGATATTTTAAAAGATAAGGACATCAGGCAAAATTTAACCGCTTCTGTTTGCGCCATTGAAAATTGCACCTACAGGCTGCAGCAGCAGCTAACAGCTAAGGAGCCTGCCGAATTGGCTAAGATTTTAATATCCGGCGCTTTAAGTAAGGAGGATATGATATTTGCCCCGATCCCGAACCTGATATTTTCGAGAGATATAGGCATTGCCATCAACAACCACATCTTGCTGAATAAACCGGCCAAAAAGGCTCGCTCGCGCGAGACACTACTGGCAAGATACATCTTCTTTAATCATCCTATCTTTAGCCGTTATCAGCATAATATCATTGAAATTACCGAAACCATCCAGCACTTTTTACGGCCCGGCGAGGACCAGGAAGACCGTACTACCATTGAGGGCGGCGATGTAATGGTAGTGAGCGCCAACCATGTGCTTATCGGCTGCAGCGAACGTACCTCGGTAAGCGGCGCTAATGAGGCCATTAAACTGCTGTTTAAAAATAAGGTTGTTGATAAAGTTACTATTGTGAAAATTCCGCACAAGCGGGACTACATGCACATTGATACTATTTTTACGCAGATTAAGCGCAATGTGTGGGTAATGCTGGGTTCCCTATCCATTGCCAACGTCAGCATCGCCGGTGATGAGCCTATCGCCTGGTTTGCTGACAAAAACCAAAGAAGTACGCTGGAAATAGTCCAGTTCAGTAATACCGGCGCTGAACCGCGCAGTTTCAATAGTCTGGAAGAATTACTTTGCGACATCAGCGAAAATGATTTAAAAAGTACGGAACAAACAAAATTCATTTATTCAGGCAATAACAAATTTCCATTTGATTCACGCGAACAATGGACGGATTCCTGCAACTTACTGGCCCTGAAAGAAGGCGTAGTTTTGGGTTATGACCGAAATGATAAAACGGTGGAAGCCTTTGAACAAAGCGGTTTTAACGTAGTTAAAGTTGCTGATTTGCTGCTGCAGTTTGAAAAAGATGAACTGCAGCCGCAGGCTATGCAAAATACCCTGATACTGATGCCATCGGCCGAATTATCCCGTGCACGGGGCGGCTTTCATTGTATGAGCCTGCCGCTGCTGCGCGACGAAATTTTGTAATCTTTAATTTAAATCGATGCAAGCCACTTCACATTTACTGATGATACGCCCCGCCGCTTTCGGCTTTAATGAGCAAACCGCAGCAAGCAATGCTTTTCAAAAGCAAAGCGCAGATGCTCGGGCCGTACAGCAAGCCGCCCTGCAGGAATTTGACAACATGGTTGATAATTTAAGAAAGCACAGCGTAGATGTTACCGTAATAAATGATACCGAAGAACCGGTAAAACCCGATGCCATCTTCCCTAATAACTGGGTGAGTTTTCAGGCTAACGGCGATGTGATGCTCTACCCTATGCAGGCTGAAAACCGGCGGCTGGAGCGCCGTGAGGATATATTTCGGATATTAGAGGATAAATTTACCATCAGGCATACGCTTGATCTGAGCCGGTTTGAATTACAAAGTAAATACCTGGAAGGGACTGGCAGCATGGTGCTTGATCGGGATAACAAAATTGCCTATGCCTGCCTTTCGCCCCGTACTGATAATGATGTGCTTACTGAATTCTGTAAATATGAAAGCTACCGGCCTGTTGTATTCAGGGCTGTTGATGCCCGCCGCCAGGCCATTTACCATACCAATGTGCTGATGTGTATAGGTACCCGCTTTGCTGTAATCTGTTTGGATAGTATTGCAGATGCAGGAGAACGTGGAATGGTAATAAACGCTATAACCAATACCGGTAAAGAACTTGTTGAAATTTCATTAGCACAATTACAGGCATTTGCAGGCAATATGCTGGAGGTAAAAAATAATTTAGGCGAATACTTGCTGATCATGTCTGAACAGGCTTACCAATCACTTAATGCGGAACAAATAACAATTCTGAAAGCTCATGCTAACATCGTATATAGCAACCTCAAAACCATCGAGACTCATGGCGGCGGCAGTGCACGATGTATGATGGCCGAAATACATTTGCCGTTGCTGTAGTGCAGGAGCTGTATATAAAACATAAAATTCTGATTATTAGATAATTGTAATGCATATTTGTTCTTGATCCGTCACACATACAAAGCAGTAAATCGCCGTTTTTCTGCTATCTACTGCCAGGGAAAACAAATTACATTGCAGCGATAAAATTTTGATGCTGCCATAAACATAATTTCACTAAAAAAATACATTTTTGCGAAAATTTTTAGAATGCAAAGCTACCAGGAGTTTCTTGATCTGAGTGTTGGTTTTCCGCAGGATGGATTTGAAATCATCGACGATGAATTGTATTTCCATGACCTTAACCTGATGGAGATGATTGAAACGTATGGTACTCCCTTGCGTTTCACCTACCTGCCCCTGGTATCAAAAAAAATTCAGCAGGCTAAGCTTTTGTTTCAGCAGGCCATTGTAAAAAACAATTACCGAGGCACTTATAAATATTGCTATTGTACTAAAAGTTCACATTTTAAGCATATTCTGGAAGAAGCGCTGAAGAATGATATTCACCTTGAAACGTCTTCGGCTTTTGATATGCCGATGATTGATGCGCTGGAAAAAAAGGGTGCGTTAACTAAGGATGTTACGGTTATCTGCAACGGCTTTAAACCGTTTCAGTACAAGCAGTATATCATTGACATGCTGCACGATGGATTTACCAACATCATTCCGGTACTGGATAATAAAGAGGAGTTTAACATTTACGATGATGAGATTGAAATGGATACTCCTTGCAACCTGGGTATTCGCATTGCCTCAGCAGAACAGGCGGATTATCAGTTTTACACTTCACGTCTGGGAGTAAGATCTGAGGATGTGATTGACTTCTACACTAGTAAGGTAAAGGACAATCCCAATTTTAGGGTAAAGTTGCTGCATTTCTTTATAAATACCGGCATTTCTGATACGCCCTACTACTGGAATGAGCTTGAAAAGTACGTAACACTGTACTGCAAGTTCAAAAAAGTAAATCCTGATTTAGATACATTGGATATAGGCGGCGGTATGCCTTTCAAAGATTCGCTGGTGTTTGATTTTGATTATGAATACATGATTAATGAAATTGTAAGCCGCATCAAGGAAATCTGTGCGGAATATGATGTTATTGAGCCTGATATTATCACCGAGTTTGGAAAATATACCGTGGCCGAAGCCTCGGGTATTTTATACAAAGTACTGGGCCGCAAGCAGCAGAATGACCGTGAGCGCTGGCTGATGGTTGACGGATCATTCATCACTAACCTGCCTGATGTTTGGGCACTGAACCAAAAATATATCCTGTTACCTGTAAATAACTGGGATACCGAATATGAGCGTGTTAACCTGGGCGGCATAACCTGTGACGGGCAGGATTATTACAACCAAGAAGCGCACATGAACAGCGTATATATGCCTAAAACCCGTAAGGTTCAATATTTAGGCTTTTTTAATACCGGTGCCTATCAGGAAGTGCTGAGCGGTTATGGCGGCATTCATCACTGCCTGCTGCCCTCCCCTAAGCATGTTATTATTCGCCGCAACCGCGACGAAACCTTTAATTTCGAGGTCTTCGGTGAAGAGCAGAATAGTAAGCAGGTATTGAAGATACTGGGCTATACAGCCTAATCACCCCGTATCATAAATCATAATATTGCTAAACAAAAATTGATAATCAGCATTTTATTAATATGCTGATTATTAAGTTTTTCACTGCTTCGCTGATGTTTGTTTCCTGTGCTGGTAAACCTGCTGTGCAGCAGTTGCAGCAAAAGGCCGACAGCGTTTATCAATACAAAACACCCTCATACGGCGGCACCGGAAAGTTTTATAAAGGCCGTGAAATTGCCGAAGTTATGAGCTTTGAAGGAGCCGACTGGTTAGAGCGTAACTCGCGACAAAAAGAAGAAAATACAGCATTAGCCATTGCCAGGCTGCCCATTAATGCCGGCAGTGTGGTGGCTGATATTGGCGCCGGCACCGGCTACTATACTTTCCGTATTTCGCCAAAAGTACCGCAGGGTAAGGTTTATGCCGTAGAAATACAAAACGACGCCATTGCTTACCTGAAGAAACATAGTCAGGAACTGAAATACAATAATGTAACGGTAGTAAAAGGAACGGCCCAATCTCCGGACCTGCCGGCCGGAAGCATTGATTTAGCTGTTATGGTGGACGTTTATCATGAATTAATTTACCCGCACGAATATTTGCAGGCCCTGCGCCGTTCACTTAAACCGCACGGAAAACTGCTGCTGCTGGAATATCGCGGAGAAGACCCGGCGGTAGAAATCAAGGAATTGCACAAAACAAGTATCAAACAGGTTAACAAGGAGTTAACCGCCAATGGTTATCACCTGGTGCAGGATGGTGAATTTTTACCCATACAGCATTTTTTGGTATTTGAAAAAGATTAGACAGATTTAGCTGTCAAACTTATCCAGTAACTTCAGCAAGGTTGCAAAATCTTTAGGGTAAGGCGCGTGGATGGTTACCTGCGTACCATTAACCAGCTTGAAACTTAGTTCGTTGGCATGGAGGGCAAAGCGTTTCATAACAGGCAGTTCTTCCTGGTCTTTACCCAGATGGTACTTGCGTTTCAGCTGTGATAAAAGTACCGGTTTGCCCTTATACATCTCATCGCCGGCGATGGAAGCCCGCTGTGTGGCTAAATGGATGCGGATCTGATGCATACGGCCGGTAACCGGCCGGCATTCAACCAGGGTGTAATGTTTAAAATATTTCAATGATTGAAACCATGTTTCAGCCCTTTTGCCATCCTGGCGGCTAATGGTTACGCTGCCCTTACCTGTGTTCAGGATGGGCAGATCAATAAGTAGGTTTTCAAAGGTATGCGTGCCCTCAATTACAGCATGATATATCTTTTTCACCTGCCGGTGCTCAAATTGCATGGAAACAGTACGATAGGCTTCGGGATTTTTAGCAATAATCAGAGCGCCTGATGTTTCCTTATCCAGCCGGTGGCAAATCTGGGCATCTTCCCAATAATTTTTAGCCAGGCGCAGCATATTTATCTCTCCGCTGTTCTCGCCCCGCTCATCCAGGGAACTGATAAACGGCGGCTTGTTTACTACAAATAAATCATCATCTTCGTATAGAATAAGGTCGGCAAACTTAGGAATCTTCATATCAATAAATAGCCTGCAAAGGTACGGTTATTTATTAAACTGATTCAGTGGTTATGCAACTGATTACTGCACTTGTAAGTGTGCATGGATAAAGTAACTCTTATTCAGCACCACGCAATCTGATATTTCAGGAAGCTTCAAATTTGTAACCTACCCCCTTAACTGTAGCTACATAGTTCTCCCCCAGTTTTTCGCGTAGTTTACGGATATGGACATCAATGGTACGGTTAGTTACTACTACCGAATCTTCCCAGATATTTTTCAGGATAACCTCACGGGTGTAAACTTTGCCGGGCTTGGAAGCCAGCAGATAAAGCAGTTCAAATTCCTTTTTCGCGAGTACGATACGGTCATCACCCCTGAATACCAGATAAGCCTCGCGGTCAATGGTTAAATCAGCAACATGTAATTTATTGTCCGTATTTTCTTCTGCCGGCGAATTTCTGCGGAGTATGGCATTAATACGGCTTACCAGTGCGCGAGGCTTAATAGGTTTGGCTATGTAATCATCAGCCCCTACATTGAAGCCCGCTATTTCCGAATATTCCTCACTGCGGGCCGTTAAAAATACCATAAATGTATTTTTAAACTCAGGCATGGTGCGCATAATACGGCAGGCTTCTATGCCATCCATTTTAGGCATCATGATGTCAAGCACTATCAGGTCAGGCAATACCTTTTTGGCTTCGGCAACTGCTTCTTGTCCGTTATGTGCCAAATGTACCTGATAGCCTTCCTTTTTTAAATTATATTCAATAAGCTCCAGAATATCGGGCTCATCATCAACAATTAAAATTTTCTGTTTAGCGGTACTGCTCATAAAGGTTAAATTTTGCCATAAAAATAGCAGGCTTTTAGCAGCTATTCGTTAAACCATTATTAACAAATTGTTAATGCACATATAATTTTAACTATTTATTGAACCTTATTAAACGTTTTGTTTAAGAACGCCTCCAAATCGCCCCCGGTTACGTTCTTTGCCACAATGTTTCCTGCCGGATCAATGATAAAGTTTGAAGGTATGGCCTCAATATGGTACAAGCGTTCTGTCGGTCCGTCAAATTTCTTTAAATCTGATACTTGCTGCCAGATAATATGATCATCGTTGATGGCTTTTTGCCAGTTTTGTTTTTCCTCATCTAATGATATACCTAATATATTGAAACCTTTGTCCTTAAAAGCACTATACTGCTTTACTACATTCGGATTTTCCTGCCGGCAGGGCCCGCACCAGGAAGCCCAGAAATCCAACATCACATATTTACCCTTGTAATCGGCTAAGTTTACTGTTTTGCCATTAATGGATATAGCGGTAAAGGCCGGCGCCTTATGCCCGACTGATACCGGCTTAACAATTTCCATTTGGGTTACAAATTTTTGCACAGCCGGATTACCCTTAAACTCATTCTTCACTTCATCGGCATAAGCTACCAACTGCTGTTCATACTTGTACTGGTCGAGCGACATGGCTGCATAAAAGCCGGCCAAAGATGTTTTGTTATTGTTGATAAAATCAAGGGTGGCCTTGCTGTAATCGTCTATATTTTTTTCAAACACCGGGCGGTAAATGTTCAGCAGTGAATCCGTTTTGTGTGTCTGATCAACCTTCGCCTGGTACTCATTGGCCAGCTTGGCGTTCTTATCACTATATACATTGCTCATTTTATTGAACTCCTGTATTTTTTCTGATTCTGCCGATCCCGAAACCTCGTAAACATGCGAGCTATCGCTCAGGTTGGTTTTAAAATTAATGGCATCGCCGTTTTTGGCAATCACATCATACACAGCGCTGCCAATGCGCACCTTGTACAGGTTTGCATAAGGCGAAGAATGTTTGAATTGAAATGTATGCTGCCCGTTAATGGAGGTGGAATCAATAATCTTTATTTCGGTACTATCGGCTTCCATCAGGTAAACCTTGTCGGTTGGTTTGGCATTGTCCACGTCTCCCGAAATGGTAAAGGCCGACTGATCATTACAGGCGTACAAAACTGAGAGAAGACCAGTAAGGCCAATGATATATGTGTGCTTTTTCATTTATTTGGTTTCCAATGCTTTTGTTAATATACGTGTAGTCTCCTTAGGGTCTATCTTTCCTTTTGAGCGTTTCATAATTTCACCCATGAACAGACCTAAAACGCCCTTTTTTCCTTTTTTGTATTCAGTAACTTTCTCAGGGTATTTCGCCAGGGCTTCCCTGATATACTCGTGCAGCTCGTTGCCGCCGGCATGAGTGAGTAAACCCAGCTGACCGGCCAGTTGCTGCACTTCTGCCTCTGGCTGCTGCAGCAGAACCGGAAATAACTGGTGTGCAGCAGCCGAATGATTAACCGCACCGCTTTGAACAAGTTCAATTAAAGCTGCCAGTTTGGCCGGCTGAACCGAAAAGCTGATTAAATCAAGATGATGCTCATTAAGGTATGATTTGACCGGGCCCATAAGCCAGTTGGCCGCCATTTTATAATGCCGGGTAAAGCTTACTAATTTTTCAAAATATTGTGAAATATCCTGATCAGCAGTTAACGTGCCGGCATCATAGGCCGATAAGCCAAGCTCGTGCACATATTTTTGATACAACTGGTACGGCAGCGCCGGCATTGCAGCTTTTACAGAAGCTATGTAATCGGGCGCAAGCTGCAGCGGCTGTAAATCCGGCTCCGGAAAATAGCGGTAGTCATTAGCCATTTCCTTTGAACGTAACACAGATGTTTCACCGCTGTCGGCATCAAAATTCAATGTATTCTGCTCAATATACCCACCGGAATCCAAAATTATTGCCTGGCGAACGAACTCGTGTTCAATTGCCCGCTGTACATTGCGTATGGAATTTAAGTTTTTAACCTCACAGCGATTACCTAAACCGGCAGAACCTTTGAGCTTTAAAGATATATTAGCATCACAGCGCATACTGCCTTCCTCCATGTTGCCATCGCAAATGTTAAGGTAACGCACCAGCTTGCGCAATTCAGTGAGATACTGCACGGCTTCTTCGCTGCTGCCGATGCAGGGCTCTGATACTATTTCCAAAAGCGGTACGCCCGCCCTGTTCAGGTCAATCATAGAGTCGGTGCTGCCCTGCTCATGTATGCTTTTGCCCGCATCTTCTTCCATGTGGATATGGTGTATAGCAATATCACGCTCAGTTCCGTTGTGCAGCCGGATGGTTATATAACCTCCTGTACATATCGGGTACTGATCCTGTGTAATCTGGTAGCCTTTGGGCAAATCAGCATAAAAATAATTTTTCCGGGCGAAATTATTGTAGCTGCTGATCTGGCAGTGGCAGGCCAGTCCCATCTTTACCGCATAGGTAACAGCAGTTTTGTTCAGCATAGGCAGCGTGCCCGGATGACCTAACGAAACCATGCTTACATGCTGATTAGGCGCTGCGCCGTATGCAGCCGAATCGGAAGAAAAAATTTTGCTTTGTGTAGATAGCTGTACATGAACCTCAAGGCCAACCACTAAGTCGTACTTACTGTTCAATTCATTTTTATCCGGCATTAATTTATATTTATACCCTGAAGCAACGCTGCTTGTCAGGCAAATATAACAGTTATCTCTGCTTTATACATTATGCAGTTTACATTCGGCATAAACTTTAAACGGATGTAAGAAGCTATTTAGAAACGATTAAATAATTTCATCAAACCCTACTCTGGCATTTCGGCCGCAGGGAAAGATCTGCTTTACCTGGCGTATGATTTGCCTGCAAGCCCGGCTGCTCACAAAATAACTTCTCATTAGCGTTCGGTTCGACAATATTTTTGTTTCTATATAATCTTTGAATAATCAACAACAATCCTATGGATGCTGCGCTGTAATATCTCAACTTTTGCACAGGTGACTAAGCACCATTGTTATAATTTTTATAAACCATTCTGAAATGTAGCTGTTTAAACTTCTAAATTTTTATCAATTAATTGTGTTAATAACGAAGCCCGGCCGACAAGCGGGCTTTTTACTGACAGTGATTATGGCTACAGAAATATCCCGGCCCGCATTTAAGAAGGCAGGAAAAGATGATTTTTTTAAAGCATTGAATCAGCAGGTGCAGCAGCGTGTACTCACCAATAAAAAAATACAGCAGCACATTATTTACAAATCTGTTTTACTGATAGCACTGTATTTTATATTTTATGGCTGCATACTGGCCTTTGGCAATCATACGCTGATGCTGTTTGCGTTTTATATTGCTACGGGCCTTACCATGATTATGGTTTTCCTGAATGGTTTCCATGATGCTGCGCATGGCGCTGTGTTTAAAACGCGCAGAGCCAATGAGATTTATACTTATGTGCTGGAGTTATTTGGCAGTAACAGTTATATCTGGAAAAAACGCCACCTGCTGCTTCATCACCCGTATCCCAACATGCAACACTGGGATATTGACTTTAAACAGAGCGATATTGTACACATATTTCCTGAAAGTCCGCGGCTGCGCTTTCACCGCTACCAGCACTTATACATGTGGTTTCTGTATTTATTTTATACGATGAACTGGCTGTTTGTGCGTGATTTTAAGGATTTTTTCGGCACCAGTGATAATTACCTGAAGCGTGTAACTAAAATTCCGCTTATTGAGTATATCAAGCTTTTTGCAGCCAAAACAGCAAACTTGTTTTTGCTGATAGGTATGCCAATATGGATATTGCATCAGCCTTGGTATATTATAATAGCTGCATTTCTTGTAATGCACCTTACAGCCAGCGCCTTTGGCGTTACCGCGCTTTTATCCACACACGCTGATGAACACGCGGAATTTCCGCTGCCGCCGGAGGACGGGCAACTGGATGTTACCTGGGCCATGTACCAGATTATGGAAACCAAGGATTTTAGTCCCGACAGCAGGGTGGCAAACTTTCTGTTCGGCGGATTTAACCATCATGTGGCGCACCATCTGTTCCCTACAGTGGCCCACACTTACTATCCGGCTATTACGCCCATCATCCGTGAGTTTGCGGAAGCCTATCATCTGCCTTACCGCTCCTATCCGTTAGGCACAGCCATTCATTCTCACTTTCTGCTGCTCAAAAAAAGCGGCTTACAGGAAAGTGTTTTTACCACCGGGGAGTTGTAAATTTTTAAGATGGCGTTGTTGCCTTTACAGCTCGGCTAAATAAAAAAGATAGCCTCCCGGTGCAGATTTTTAAGATAACACCTTTTCCCTGAGTTCTTCCGAAATCTGGTCGGTGATCCTGATGATATCATCGGCTATTTGCGTGTTATTGATAATTACCTGATCACATTGGTGCCGGTAGGGCAGCAAATATTCCTGATAGGCTGGTTTAACGTGATGTATCCATTTATACATAACATCATCATGTGAATAGCCGCGCTCTTTAAAATCGCGTTTGAGGCGACGCTGCAGGGCGATGCTTTCGTCGGCATCAATAAAAATCTTTAAATCTAACTGTTGAGCTATTTGTTTGAAGTAGAGTATAAACAGCCCTTCTACAATTAATATCGGCGCCGGCTTTATTTCAAGCGTTTTCGGCGCTGCATCCGGGTTATTGAAAGTGTATTCCTTCTTATATATAGTTTGATGGTTGATCAGGCTTTCAATATCCTGTTCAAAATGTTCGTGATCAATAGTGCCGGGCAAGTCAAAATTATACAGCTTGTTTTCCTCAGCCGTCATATTATGTGCTACCGGAAAATAGTAATCATCCTGTGATACAAGACAAATCTCATCAGCTGTGAAATGCTCTAAAAAACACTTCAAAAAAAAAGTTTTGCCCGAGCCGCTGCCGCCGGCAATACCAATAATATACGGTTTATTCATTCGGTGTTCCGTAGCTGATGTTGACATGGAAACGCTTGTCAAGCGCGCCTAATGATTCCGCCGCATTCTTGGTCATCACTATGATAACATCCTTGTTGGTTTCATTTTCAGTAAAACGGCCAACCACCTTTGCAAAGGTGGTACGGTTAGTCATGGGATTGGTGATTTTTATTACTGTGCCTATAGGCGCAGTACGGTGCAATACCAGCTTCTTGTTAGGGTCAAGCCCGGCATCATCCATCCAGGTAGCTACGCCTTTTTCGTTTTTCTCGTACAGGCCGTATTTGTTATTGGGGTAGCGGCGTTCGGCAGTGGTACTATCGGCACCGGTTACATTGGTGCTGTCGCGTTTCATTACCGGTGTATCATTGGGGTGCACGGCAACAATAGTTGACTGCTGCTGCACAGGCTGTACGGGCTGCGGAGGGGCCGGGTTGCCTGCCTTAACAATCAGTATCTGCCCCGGCGTCAGATTATTTGATTTCAAATTGTTCAGGCTTGTAATCTGGTCAACAGTGGTATTGAAACGCCTGGCAATGGCATACAGCGTTTCACCTGCCGATACTTTATATTGTTGCGTATCCGATGACGTGTTCCCTGCTGCAGGCTGCCCGGCCTGCGGCACTGCAGTATTGTTTTGATATGCCTGCTGACGGGGCTGGCCCTGGGCCGAAGGCTGCAAAAACGGCAGGTCGGTTGGTACTTTGATTACCTCGCCGATATGCAGTACTGCATTGTTATTATATTGAATGATAGCTGCAGGGCGTACATTATAACGGCGGGCTATAGAGTAATAATTATCTTTAGGATCGAGCTTATGAAGAATTATTTTTTTACCATCGTGGTTTTCAACGCCTACAGAGTCGGTTAAGGGCCGGGCCAAGGCACTTGCACAAAGCATTAATATAGGACTTGCAATTAACAGGGGTTTTAATTTCATGTGAGTTGTGTTACAGCCTTACAGATTTAAAACTTTTATCTCTGTTTTATCTTTCAGATAAATTAACTGGTTTTTATACATCACAAACGCCTCGGGTTGCATCTTTTGTATATCAGCATTTAATAAATCCTCAAATACAGGCTTTCCGTTATCAAATATAAAGAGCTGTTGTTTTAACTGCCCTGCCCATTGGGTGTGCAAAGATACAATTCTGTAATTATTGTAATCAAGATAATACATCAAATTCCCATAGGGCTCAGCGCTGATATGGTTTAGCACTACGTCCGGTATAACTGTATGCTGTGGCAGCGCCAGCCGGTTTATAAATTCTGTGTCTGTCGCTGCATCGTAATTCCTTGTTTTTTCTCCGGTAAATACATCAGCCAAAAATAATTTCCGGGGCTGGAAACGGGTATCATAGAATACAGGACCGTTCACCGTCAGGTGATCAAACGCATAATTGAAATTGTTCCATAACAGTTTTGCCTTTGTGCCGCTAAACGCAGCCAGACCTTTATGAGCCGGGCTGCTTTGCGCTTCATAATAGTGCAGCAGCAGTACACCATTATAGGCGCTTTCTATACCGGTGAGCCAGCTTTCATCCGCTCTGAAATTTTTATAAAGGCTTTCCGCTGTTTGCAGGTTGATGGACGCAAAACTGACCTCGTGCGTATTCACATTCCTTATTTCAGCAAACAGAATATCCTGGACAGCATCAATCTCCATACGCCATACCGGCGCATCAAAATGTTCAGCTATATGAAGTTTGAAATCGGCCATAAAGTAATAACAAAGCAGGTACAGCTTGAAACCATAAAAGTAGCTTTTTGAGTAAACAGTTATTATGTGCAGGCATTGATTGTTTTTTATATTACATTTCTATGGATACATCGTCAGTGTAGGTTAGTAGTAAAAATGATTCAGATTAGCCATACAATAAACCGTTGGTATAAGATTGTGAAGTGATTAAGATTTTTGATAAATTTCCATTAGGGCTTATGGCAGCTGTCATCAAATACCACCTGCTGTATTTTCATTGAAACAACACCTCTCGGCGGGGCCTCGCCTCACAAGCATTTATGTGAAGAGGAGTTATTTACAGTGTTTGAGGGACAATACTATTTTTACAAAGAAGGTGTATGGATACCTATATAATTTGGTGTGCCTGTATTATTGCTGCGTGGCGACTATCATGCATTTTATAGTATGCCGGCACCGCTCCGGGGAAAATGATACTTACTACCAACGCAGGGTTATTGATAAACATTTTAAGGAAAACACAATAATGTCCAAAAGATGAACAAAATCAGTGTTCACTACGGATATTTTTATTTGCCGCAGCAATAATATAGTAAGCTAATCTTGAACTGGCATTGATGGTTTAAGCGTACTGCGCAATTTATAATCTTCAAATGCAAACACTTAAAATCTGCCGGTGTTAACTATTTATAGACTATATTTTTATGAACACAACAGAATCATTAGACCAGATTGATGTAAAGCCGGTAGTAGATCATTTAAACGATCTGTTAGCTAATTATCATATTCATTATCAGAAGATTCGCGGCTGCCACTGGAACGTAAGAGGAGGGCATTTCTTTACCCTGCACATAAAATTTGAAGAGTTATATACAGAAGCATTCAACACCATTGATGAACTGGCCGAACGTGTGCTAACTTTGGGCAAAGCGCCACATAGTACATTTCGTGATTATATCAAAACATCGGTAATTGAAGAAGCAGATACGATTGGTATGAGCGACCAGGATATGGTGCGTGCGTTACTGGACGATATGACCCAGTTGATCATCCTGGAACAGGAAATTATGAAAGTTACTGAAAACGCGGATGATGATGGTACCAATGACATGGTGAACCGCTTTATGCAGTTCCAGCAAAAGAATGTATGGATGCTGCGTGCATTTTTAAATGAAAAATTTGAAGAGCAACAGTAGTATTATTTTCTAAATAAAAAAGCCCTTTGCCTAAAGCAAAGGGCTTTTTTATTTGGTAATGTTTAAATTACTAAAAGCGAACCCCTAAAGTTAGGAATACATTATTGTACTGCCTTTTTTGGTCAACGTAGGGATTGTTTACGGCAACTGTACTGCTGTTAAGGTAATCTGCGCTTAGCAGATAAGGTTGCGTATAAATAGTGCCTGAAGCATGGGTATAGGTAGCATCAATATAATAGGAGCCAAACCTGTATCCTAAGCCGCCGGAAGCTGTTTTAACTGAGGTTTCCAAATCCTTTTCGGGGCTGCCTTGTATGCCATATCCGCCCCGCAAAAAGAAGCTGGGTGTAAGGCGTGCCTCTGCCCCAAAGTGCAGATTTACAGTTGAGCGGTAATACTGCTTGATATCTGCATTGTCGTTGGTGAAGTCAACATAGTTATCAGCATAACCATCAGAACTGTTGCTCAGGTGCGTGGTAGAATAGTCAACATATTCCACATCACCGGTAATGAAACCGTATTGCTGAATAAATATGGCTAAACCTCCCGAAGCTTTAAACGGGGTACGCAGATTATAATTAACACCATAATTTGAACCGGTTGTATTCTGCCTGCCGGTAACAGATGTTCCTTCAAAATAACCGTCATCCACATTATACCAGGTAGGCGTAGTTACGCTGGCACCGATGCGTACTGCCTCAACAGGTTTGTATATGGCGCCGAAACGGGCGTTAAACCCTGTGCCGCGTGTGCGCTGGTCAGTTTCATAAACTGCATTGTACGGGTTGGTTGTGATACCGGCGCTGTTGATAAAGTTTCCGGATTCATATAGCAAGCTGGTAGCATTGTAGCGTATATCAGTAAAATTAATACCTAAACCCAGATATAATTTATTGCTGTAATTAGCGCCCACCGAAAATCCGTAGTCAGACTGCCCGCCTGAGCGATAAGCATTGTAAGACTGGTTAGGGCCCAGTGAAGTATTAGGATTATATCCGCCGCCGGCTGCAGCGCTGATTAAACCCTGGTTGATGGCTGCATTTTCCAAATCGCCAACACCTAAGTACGATGCCCTGTCGGCAAAATAATCAGCTACCGAGCTGCCGTTGGCATTACGGCCCGAAACAACTGAATTGTCGTAAAAATTGTTGGTACGGGCATAATTGGCTCCAAAGTTTAAGCTCAGCCAGCCTTTGGTTTTATCTCTGTTACGTGCATTATTTAATTGAGAATAAAACAGTACAGAGGCATTATTTAAGTTTACAGCGCTTTTGTTGGAAGTATTGGTATTGCCGTACAAAGAGGAATTGGTTCTGGATCCGTCAAATTCAGGCGTTACGCTGAACTCCGATTTGGTAAAGAAGCCTAACCCTGCCGGGTTGCCGGTAATATTGCTTAAATCGCCGCCAACGGCTGTACCGGCGTTGCCAATAGCCTTGATACGGGAGGTAGAACCGGTTTGCGTATTGGAAAACCGGATAGCATCCTGCGAGTATTGTGCATAAGAAGTTTTTGTAAATGCTACTATAGCAAGTACACCTAAGGTATATTTGATTTTCATAAAGTGCTTATTGTGCTGATAGTTTAGTGTCTGCCTCCGCCGCCGCCTGAACGTCCGCCGCCGCTGAATCCGCCGCCTCCGCCAAAGCTGCCTCCGCCCCGGCTGAACGAAGAACCACCGTTGTTTTGCGGTGCACTGTTGCGCGGCTGGCTGTTATACTGAGAACGTGCGCCGTAAGATGACCGGCCATTGTAAATCCCGTTTCCGTAAGCAGAACGTCCTCCGTAGGCGGCTCTGCCGCCATAAGCTGCCGACCTGCCTCCGTATAGCGTACGTGTACCATAGGCAATACCGGCATTGCGGCCGCCGTAACTTAAAGCTGATGCATTTCTGGAGCGTATGCCGGGGCCGGTATAAGGGCGCGGGTTGTTGTAAGCATAACCATAGCCGCCATAAAACGGAAAACCATAGCCATAGCCAAAGCCGCCATAAAAAGGATATCCGCCGTAACCATAGTAGCCGCCAAAACCAAAGCCCAGGCCGAAACCAAACCCGCCGTAGCCGAATGGCCCGTAGCCATAGCCAAAGGGCCCGTAACCGTAACCCAGCCCATAGCCAAACCCGCCGTAGCCATAGCCATAGTAAGGGCTGTAACCTACGCCGTTGTAATAGTAATCATCATAATAACCAAAAGGAGAGGCATAATCAAACCGGTTGATGCGGGCTGCATAGCTGTCATCATAATAGTATTCGTCGTCATTTTCCGGTGTCACATCCTGATACTGGTCTTCGCGCTGCTGCGCGTAAGCCGGCTGCCTTGCATACTGGGGCTGGTTGCCTGCTTTGGCTTTAGTATAATAAACATCATCATCACTGTGAGTGGCTGCCATTCGGCTGGTTGAACAGGAACCCAGTGCCAGTACGCCTGCCAGCAGGATTCCGTTTAGTATATGTTTTCTCATTTTATATAGGGGAATTAAAAGGAAGTTCTATTAACGTATAAATTTATAAATTTGGCAGCAATATTACACACTTTTCAGTACAAATTTTATTCCATTTTTATACATGAGCAAAGGAATTATCAGTAAAGAAGAAGATTATTCACAATGGTATAATGACCTGGTGATAAAAGCTGACCTGGCCGAATACTCGCCGGTGCGGGGCTGCATGGTTATTAAACCTTATGGTTATTCTATCTGGGAAAAAATGCAGGCGGCCTTAGATAAAATGTTCAAAGATACCGGCCACAGCAATGCTTATTTTCCGCTGTTCATACCCAAATCCTTTTTCTCTAAGGAAGCCAGCCATGTGGAGGGCTTTGCCAAAGAGTGCGCAGTGGTAACCCACTACCGGTTAAAAAACGACGGAGACGGCAACATTGTTGTGGACGAGGAGGCCAAACTGGAGGAAGAATTAATAGTACGCCCTACTTCGGAAACCATTATCTGGAATACATATAAGGGCTGGATACAGTCTTACCGCGATTTGCCCATCCTGGTAAATCAATGGGCTAACGTAGTACGCTGGGAAATGCGAACCCGCCTGTTTTTGCGTACCAGCGAATTTTTATGGCAGGAAGGCCATACTGCCCATGCCACTGCAGATGAGGCCATTGCCGAAGCGCAGCAGATGCTGGATGTATATGCTGATTTTGCTGAAAACTGGCTGGCTATACCTGTAATACGCGGACGTAAAACTCCTAATGAGCGTTTTGCCGGCGCTTTGGACACCTACTGCATTGAAGCCCTGATGCAGGATGGTAAGGCCCTGCAGGCAGGCACCTCTCACTTTCTGGGGCAGAATTTTGCTAAAGCCTTTGATGTGAAGTTTACCAGTAAAGAGGGCAGGCTGGATTATGTTTGGGCCACCTCGTGGGGAGTATCTACCCGCTTGATGGGCGCTTTGGTGATGTCTCATTCAGATGATGCCGGTTTGGTATTGCCGCCAAAGTTAGCGCCGGTACAGGTAGTAATTGTGCCTATATATAAACACGAAGAGGAATTAAATAATATCAGCGCCTATGTGAAGGAATTAAGCGCAGAATTGAAGGCGAAAAGCATAGCGGTTAAATTTGATGACCGGGATACCCAGCGCCCGGGTTTTAAGTTTGCCGAATATGAACTGAAAGGTGTGCCGCTGCGTGTTGCCATTGGCAGCCGCGATATGCAAAACGGTACCGTAGAGCTGGCCCGCCGAGACACCCGCACCAAGGAAACCGTACCGCAGCAGGGCCTGGCCGGACACATAGAACGCTTACTGGAGGAAATACAGCAGAATATATATCAAAAGGCTTTAAACTTCACTGAAGTTAACACCACTAAAGTTGATGATTATGAAGATTTTAAGCGTTTGCTGGATGAAAAGCCCGGCTTTTTATATGCTCCGTGGGACGGCACATCTGAAACGGAACAGCGCATAAAAGAGGAGACCAAGGCAACCATTCGATGCATACCGCTGAACAACCCGCAGGAGGCAGGCACAGATATGGTTACCGGCAAGCCATCCAAAGAACGGGTGATGTTTGCAAGAGCGTATTAATTCTCAGACATTGCCTGAATTACGAATACCATTCTAAATCCTTCCCTAAAGGATCAAATATAAAAAAGGTCTCCCCTTTAGGGGGATGGGGGCCGACTCATTATAATGAAATTTGCAACAAAAGCTATACACGCCGGGCAGGAGCCCGATCCAAGCACCGGCGCGGTAATGACGCCGATATACCAAACATCTACCTACTGGCAGAAAGCACCGGGCGACAATCAGGGCTATGAATACTCGCGCGGAACTAACCCAACCCGGCGGGCGCTGGAAAACTGCTTGGCAGCATTGGAAAACGCTAAATACGGATTGGCCTTCTCCAGCGGTATGGGGGCTACGGATGCAGTTATGAAGCTGCTGAAACCCGGGGACGAGGTAATTACCGGCAATGATTTATATGGCGGTTCCTACCGAATTTTTACTAAAATTTTTGCCGGCTACGGCATTAAGTTTCACTTTCTGGATTTATCTGATCCTGGCATCATCAATGATTATGTGAATGCCAGCACTAAAATGGTTTGGATTGAAACACCAACCAACCCCACCATGCAAGTGGTGAATATTGAGGCGGTTGCAAAAATCAGTAAGGAAAGGAACCTGTTGCTGGCAGTGGATAACACCTTTGCCTCGCCGTATCTGCAAAACCCGATGGATATGGGCGCTGATATTGTAATGCACTCGGTAACCAAATACATAGGCGGCCACTCGGACGTAATTATGGGCGCACTAATGCTGAATGATGAAGATTTATACAAGCGCCTCTGGTTCATCTATAATTCTTGCGGTGCCACACCCGGCCCTATGGACAGCTTTTTGGTGCTGCGAGGCATTAAAACCCTGCATCTGCGCATGAAAGCGCATTGTGAAAATGGCCGGCAGGTAGCTGAATTCTTAAAGGGGCATCCGAGAGTGAAGCATGTGTTCTGGCCCGGCTTTCCGGATTCATTCAACTACGAAATTGCCAGAAAGCAGATGCGCGATTTTGGCGGCATGATATCCATTACCTTAAATGATGCAGACCTGCAGGAAACCTTTCGCATTGCCTCTAATTTTAAGGTGTTTACTTTGGCCGAATCATTAGGCGGCGTGGAATCGCTCATCAACCATCCGGCTACCATGACCCATGCTTCCATCCCTAAAGAGACCCGCGAGAAGGCCGGCGTAACCGATAACCTGTTGCGCCTGAGCGTAGGTGTGGAAGATATAGATGACCTACTTGAGGATTTAAAGAATGCGCTGAGCTGACAACCTAAACTTCGGTTTTAAAACATAGAGTCCTGTTATGGCTGATATAGTAGCTGTAACGGGGCTTTTTATTTCAGGTAAACATAGGTAATGCCATCTCCTCCCCTGTCGGCATGTTCATCTTCCATACGGCCAACCTGATCATATTTTTTGAGGTAGTCGCGAATGAGGCGGCGCAATATGCCGTCGCCCTTGCCATGCAGAATTTTCAATGTGCTGATTCCCATCATCAGCGCCCGGTCAAACATTTTTTCAATGGCATGCAGCGCATCTTCGCCCCGCATACCCCGCACATCAATTTCGGGGCTAAAGCTGGCCACGTCACTGGTTGATGAGCTGAAACTGCGCCTCACCTCTTTAGGTACTTCCTTTTTTGATATTCTGGTCACCCGCTTGCGTTTGGCTACTGTCCGCAAATCGCCAATGGCAATAATCAGGTTGTCCTTAGCCACTTCCATTACCTGGCCGGTAGTTTCTGAGTCAATCAATTTCACCCAGTCACCGGCTTTTATTTCATCATCGGCGGCAACTGCCGGCTTAGGTTCAGGTTTAACCTTTGTTCTTTGCAGTTCCTGCTGTAAATTGCTGCGCAGTGTACGGGTAATTTCCTTGTCGGCCTGGCTGCTCTTAATTTCAGCAATGGTGTTTTCTACCAGCTTATTGGCATTGGTAATAATAGATTGCGCCTCTAGCTTGGCTTCACGTATCAGCGCTTTTTTATTTTCTTCGAGATAACTTTTAAGCTGCTCATTTTCCTTTAACAAACTGCTGACCCGGTTTTGCTGTATATTGATCTGCACCCGGCTATCATAAATCTCCTTTTTCTCACGTTCTAAATCAACCAGCAGCGTATCTACCTTTTTCTGGTTAGTGCCGATTTTATTTTTAGCCGAATTTAATACCTGCGGGGGCAAACCAATTTTCTGCGCAATCTCAAAGGCATAAGAACTGCCCGGCTTGCCAACCTCCAGTATATACAGCGGCTTCATTAATACGTTATCAAACAGCATGGAAGCATTTTCCAAACCTTCGGCATCACTAGCAAAAACCTTGAGGTTAGAGTAATGAGTAGTTACCATGCCTTTTACCTTCTTTTGGTTTAACGCCTCCAGCACTGCTTCGGCAATGGGGCCGCCAAACTGCGGGTCAGTGCCGGTACCGAATTCATCAATCAAAATCATGGCTTTACCGCCGGCCTGCTCTACAAACGTTTTCATCTTCGCCAGATGTGCGCTGTACGTGCTCAAATCGCTTTCTATCGACTGGTCATCGCCGATATCTACAAATATCTGCTTAAACACACCTGCGGTGCTATCTTCATCAGCCGGGATGAGCAGCCCGGCCTGCACCATCATCTGCAGCAGGCCAACAGTTTTCATACATACCGATTTACCGCCGGCATTAGGGCCCGATACCACAATTACACGTGTGCTTTCATCAATCTGCACGTTGAGCGGAACTACTGTTTTATGCTCCTTTTTAAAACTCAGCATCAGCAACGGGTGGCGGGCATTAATCAGCCGGAAGCGCGGCTCATTAACTATCTGCGGCATATTGCCCTCAATATCAATAGCAAACAGCGCCTTGGCCCTCACGAAATCAAGCTTGGTCAGCAGGCTGTGATATAACAACAGCAGGGGCACATAGGGCCGAAGTTCATCTGTAAGCTGTGTCAGTATCCTGATTACCTCGCGGCGACGCTCAAATTCCAGGTCGCGTACGCGGTTGTTTAATGTGAACACCTCCTCCGGCTCAACGTACACGGTTTGCCCGGTGGAGGACTCATCATGTATAAAACCACGTACTTTGCGCTTGTTCTCAGCCAGGATAGGGATGCATAACCGGCCATCGCGTATCGTGAGCGTACCATCAGCCGTCCACCCGCTGGCGGAAGCGTTCTTGAAAATCTGATCGATTTTTTTCCTTGCTTCCTGTTCGGCGCGGGCTATGCCATCAGTAATGGCAGCCAGTTCGCGCGAGGCGTTAGGCCGCATTTTCCCTTTAGCGTCAATAACCTGGTCTATTTTTTTAATGATAGCCTTTTCAACCG
The DNA here is from genome assembly GCA_964241965.1 of uncultured Mucilaginibacter sp. Taxonomy (GTDB): domain Bacteria; phylum Bacteroidota; class Bacteroidia; order Sphingobacteriales; family Sphingobacteriaceae; genus Mucilaginibacter. The sequence continues at coordinate 10,907 of CAXTAP010000030.1, read as the reverse complement.
GTAAGTGCTCAAACAAGGCTTCTAAATTGGGATACCGCCCTTCACGCTCATTAAAATAACTGATTACCGCAAAAACGGTGGTGAGTGAAGCATGTATCTGAAAAAACTCTTCCTCGCTCAAAAAGGCGCCTTCGATACGGGCTTTGCCGGCCAGGGTTTTAATATCAAACAATTGGTGTATGGGCAGGGCTGTATCGTTTTCGAGTATATTCTTAAATTCACTGGCCTGGCTTAAAAACTTATGTATCTGGTCGTAATTATTCATTACCTGTATCCGGCTCACCATTTCCTGACCCATCGGGCTCAGGCAATGCGCCCTGATCAATTCCTTTACCTCGGTAAATCCCAGCTTATCTATACTATTCTGCGGGTAAAGCATTGTTTTTTACAGGTGTTTTGATTTTGTTGACCTCGGTAATTTTGTCCTGAATATTCTTCAGCACAACAGCGTAAATATCTTCCAGCCGGTCGGGGTGCATGGTGTAATACTGCATGCTTTTCCTGAATTGCACAGAGTCGGTGTGATTCTTTTTAAACACAGCCATATACCTGCCCGCACTATATTTATAGAGGCTGTCGGGCACCTGCGACAGGCTGTACAGGCTGCCGTCTGCAATATGAACATCGGTAAGCACGCCGGCCATATCATCCTGACTGATGATGCCCGGCGGCACTTTGGAGCCGCTGCAGGCTGCAAGAAAAACTGGTACTAAAAAAAACAACTTGATATAATTACGCATTCTGTATTTTAGCGGCATTTCAATAATCAGCAAATTTACGCATTAAATGAGTATTCCGGACAATATAGCACGATTGAAAAAAGAGTTAGATACCATTAACGTAACCTTCGTAACTGTATCAAAAACCAAACCAGTTGAAGACCTGGAGCAGGCCTACCATGCCGGCCAGCGTATATTTGGAGAAAACACGGTACAGGAACTGGTGGAGAAGCAGGAAAAACTGCCGCATGATATTCAGTGGCATCTGCTGGGCCATTTGCAAACCAATAAGGTAAAATACATTGCCCCTTTTATCAGCCTCATACAATCTGTTGATAGCCTGAAGCTGCTGCAGGAAATTAACAAACAGGCAGCTAAAAATAACCGCACCATTGACTGCCTTCTGCAGATTTATATTGCTGATGAAGAAACCAAGTTCGGGCTGGGATTTGATGAGGCCATTGAACTGCTGCGCAGCGATGAATATGCAGCGCTGAAGAATATCCGTGTGCGCGGCCTGATGGGTATTGCTACCAACACGGATAATGAAAAGCAGATAAAAGAAGAATTTTATGAATTAGATACTTTTTTTCAGGGATTGAAACAAAGTTTTTTCAGGCATGAGCAAACGTTTGATGAATTATCCATGGGTATGTCGTCCGATTATAAGTTAGCCATTGAGCAGGGCAGCACAATGGTAAGGCTGGGCAGCAGTGTGTTTGGCGGCAGAGTTATTAAACACTGGAAAAACAATTAACGCCATGCAGGTACATATTAAGGTTGCCCGCAGGGAGGACTGTCCACGCTTAATGGAACTGGTTAATGAACTGGCCTTGTACGAGAAGGCCCCGCATGAGGTAAGCGTTACGCTGCAGGAATTTGAAGAAGCCGGCTTTGGTCCCAGCCCGGTATGGAAGGCATTTACGGCAGAAATTGACGGCTTGATTGCAGGCTTTGCTATTTATTACATTCGGTACTCCACCTGGAAGGGCTGCCGCTTATACCTGGAAGACTTGATTGTGACGGAAGACATGCGTGGCAGAGGTCTTGGCAAATTGCTGTTTAACAGATTGATACAGGAAGCACAGGAATTAGGCTTCAATGGCATGACCTGGCAGGTGCTGGACTGGAATGAGCCAGCCATTAATTTTTACAATAAATATGAAGCGCACTTAGAGCCGGGCTGGCTCAACGCCTCATTGTCAAAACAGCAACTATCAACCTTATAATATGATGA
>CAXTAP010000030.1:0-8851 GCA_964241965.1 uncultured Mucilaginibacter sp. | reverse complement strand
TGAACTACCGGCTTTTATATATTTTACTGATCGGGCTGACTGCATCATGCGCCGACCCTAAAACACCTGATGAGCAAAAGAAGGCCGCTATGCCAACTGACACACTTGTTTACCAGTACAAAATCATTACGCAGCGCAGCGCCGACTGCGGCAGCAAGCCGGATAGCAGCTGTACTTCGGCTACATTCAAGTATCCGGTATTTAACGGGCAGCAGGCGCTGAATGACACTATTGGGCAGCGGCTGGCTAACCTCTTTGCGCCTGATGGAAGGACACGCTACGCCAACCCCCAGCAGGCAGCCGCAGCCCTGGTAGCACAATATGCTGACAATAAGAAGAACGGCGATGTACATTCTGCACAGATGCATTACGCCCTTAACAGCCACGCCACCGTTATCCGGCAGGATTCCACACTGATTACCCTTGAGCTTTCGGGCTATGATTTTACCGGCGGGGCGCATGGCCTTAACCTTACCAGCTTTATTAACTGGGATGCCAGGCTGCACAAAACCCTTCAGCTTAATGATGTTTTTGCAGCAGGCTATGAGCAAAAACTGAATCAGATTGCTGAGCAGATCTTCAGGAAAAATGAGCTGTTATCGCCCGCCGCCTCACTGGCTGATGATTACTTTTTTAAGAATGCCAAATTTGTCCTGAACAATAACTTTGTAATTACCCCTTTGGGGCTGCGGTTTGTATATAACCCCTATGAAATTAAACCTTATGCAGCCGGGCAAACTACAATTGATATTCCTTATACTCAAATCAGCAAACTGCTGAGACCCGGCGGACCGGCAGCTTTATTTGTTCACTAAATGCAGGTATTTAAATTTGGAGGCGCATCGGTTAAGGATGCAGCAGGTGTTATTAATCTTGCTGATATTATAAAAAAATATCAGCACGAGCAATTGCTTATTGTAGTATCGGCTATGGGCAAAACTACCAATGCCCTCGAAAAGCTGACCGACGCTTATTTTCATCAGGCCGAAGATGTTGAGGAGCTTTATGAAGAAATCAAGAATTATCATTACCGTATAGCTCACAACCTGTTTGATGATGGTAACCCTATTTTTGATGATTTAGCTAACACCTTTGTGGAAATTGACTGGATGCTGGAAGATGAACCGCATGATGAATACGGCTTTATCTATGATCAGTTGGTGTCCATCGGCGAACTGCTTTCTACCCGCATTGTTAATGCTTACCTGAACAAGGCGGGCATCAGCAGCCGCTGGGCTGATGTGCGCAGCTATATCCACACCGATAACACATACAGGGAGGGCATTGTGGATTGGGAGAAAACATGCGCTGCCATTCAGCAGCAAATACCCGGGCTGCTTGAGCAAAGTTTGGTGGTAACTCAAGGGTTTTTAGGAGGAACATCAGAAAACTTTACGACCACTTTAGGGCGCGAGGGCTCTGATTATACAGCTTCTATTTTTGCCTCGTGCCTTGGCGCTGCTTCGGTAACCACCTGGAAGGATGTACCCGGCGTGTTAAACGCCGACCCTAAACTTTTTGAGGATACCGTAAAATTTGATGAGCTTAGTTACAGCGAAGCTATTGAGATGACTTATTATGGCGCTACCATTATACACCCTAAAACCATAAAACCGCTGCAAAATGCGCACATCCCTCTGCTGGTTAAATCCTTTAACCAGCCAGATGAACCGGGCACGGTTATCAGCGAGGATGCGCACGTGAAATTTGTGAAGCCGGTTATCATCATGAAATTCAACCAGATACTGCTCTCCATATCAGCTAAAAATCACTCCTTTATATCAGAGCAGCATTTCAGTACCATCTTCGGCCTTTTTGCCCGGTTCAACGTTAAGGTCAACACAATGCAGACCTCTGCCCTGAGCATCAGTATCTGTTTTGATTTCGACAAGGATCGATTCAATAAATTGCTGCAACATTTACAGCCTGATTTTACTGTTCGGTATAATCAAAACCTGCAGCTGCTAACCCTGCGCCATTATCAGCCCGAAACCCTGGCGCATTATACCAGCGGTAAAACTATTCTACTGGAACAGTACAGCCGCAGCACAGCGCAGGTGGTAATCAGGTAAAGGCAAACAGCGGTAAGCCAGCCAACTCATTTGTAATAAGTGGATTACAAATACGGTATTACAAAATATTTTTAATGATATTTACTTCAACCAATTATAACTTATGCTTCGTTTATCACTACCTAAAATTATCGGCTTCGGTTTGCTGTGTATCAGCAGTTATGCCAGCCGTGCACAACAAAAACCCATCGGTTTGTTCGATGGCCAGACTGATGTAGGCGCTATCGTAAAACCAGGTTCGGCTGCTTACAACTCCGGCAGCCGGCAGTACACGGTTTCAGGGTCGGGAGCCAACATCTGGACCACACATGATGATTTTCACTTTGTGTGGAAGAAGATGAAAGGCGACTTTATTCTATACACGCGTGCCGGATTTGTGGGCAAAGGCGTAGAAATGCACCGCAAGATAGGCTGGATGGTACGCAAGTCGCTGGAAACAAACTCGCCGCAGGTAAACGCTGTTGAACACGGCGACGGCCTGACTTCGCTGCAGTACAGGAAAACCGCAGGCGGTGATACCGAAGAGCAGCGGTCGAAATTAGACCACGCTGACGTAATCCAACTGGAACGTACAGGAAATACCTATATTATGCGGGCCGCGCGCTTTGGCGAACCTTTTGTAACGGAGCAGGTTAGCAACATTGATTTGGGCGATGATGTATATGTGGGCTTATTTGTGTGCGCTCACAACGCCAATGTTATTGAAACCGGTATTTTTAAGGATGTCAATATTACGGTTCCCTTCAAAGGCGTGGCCAACCAAAGTACCCAAATGACTTTAGGCAGCAATATTGAAATTTTGAACATAGCCAGCGGCAACCGGGAGATTATTTACAAAGTACCTTACTCAATACAGGCGCCTAACTGGACACCCGATGGCAAAACGCTGATTTACAATGACAGCAAGGGTGCTATGTACCGCTTTGACCTGGCTGCCCGCCGCCCTGAACTGCTGAATACCGGCGAGGTAAAGCATAATAATAATGACCATGTACTATCCTTCGGCGGGCGCATGATTGGCCTCAGCAGTTTTGAAAATCAGTCAGGGGGTTCCATTATTTATACGGTGCCGGTAACCGGCGGTACACCTAAGCAGGTTACTCCTAAGGGTCCGTCCTACCTGCATGGCTGGTCGCCCGATGGCAAGAGCCTGGTGTTTTGCGGTGATCGCAACGGCAATTTTGATGTGTATAAAGTGCTGGTTAACGGCGGCCCCGAACTGCGCCTGACTGATGCCCCCGGCTTAGATGACGGGCCGGAATATACTCCCGACGGTAAATATATTTACTTTAACTCAGTACGCTCGGGCCTGATGCAGATCTGGCGCATGCGACCTGATGGCAGCGGGCAGGAACAGGTAACCCATGATGATTACAATAACTGGTTTGCGCATATATCTCCCGACGGCAAATCATTTGTATTTCTTTCTTTTTTGAAAGATGAGGTAGAACCGGGAATCCATCCGCCTTATAAGCATGTTTACATTCGCCTGCTGCCTATCAGCGGTGAGGGTACGCCTAAAGTTGTGGCCTATGTTTACGGCGGACAGGGCAGCATTAACACCCCGTCATGGTCGCCCGATAGCAAGCGCATTGCCTTTGTGAGCAACAGCGAAGCGTTACAGTAGAAATCAGTATTTAAGGAAAACAGGAAGCAAAAGCCAGGATTAACGTCAGCTGTACAGAGTTTAGACATTCTGGCTTTTGTTTCTTGTTATCCGGCTCATTCTTTACTTTATCCAAAAGTAGTCAATTAATAGTGCGCCGGTAATTATAAGCAGCCCAAAGAACTCACGGGTTTTTTCAATATAAGGTTTGTTGGCCTGCATGGTTTCAACAATACTGGGGCGTTTATACTTGATAATCCAATCCAGCGTACCATCTTCAGAAAAAAATATAATTACTGCATAGAGCATATACAACGCACATAGTGCTAAATATACTACCGGAAAATACTGCTTGAATACAACCAGTCCGCAGCAAACAGCGGCCGATAAATATATGCTCACCCATAGCCAGGCATCGTCATCGTTGAAATTAATGTAGGCGAAACCTATGAAAGCAACGAAAAAGATAATATTAAGCAGGATAAGCAGCATTGCAACAGATAAAAAATTTCAGCCGGAGCTGATGATAAGCGAACCAGTTAAGGCTTTACATAAAACGGAATGTTAGCGGTAGCCACATTGTTGTGCCCGTCGGTTACATAAACAAAAAGCCGGTAAGCGCCTTCTGTTTCAGGAGCCTTTAACTGCGCCTGGTACGCGTTACCGGCGCTGATGAGGCCCGTTATGGGCTGCGGGCGTGATTCGCGGTCACCGCCGTTTTTCAGGTCAGTACTTTCGGGCAGCAGTTCCCAGCGTGCGGACAATACATCATGGTCAGGGTCATGTACGGCTACTGTTGCTGCACAAATTTGTCCCGGCTTAAGATAGATGAAATCGAGCACCCTTTGATGATTCAGCCGGGCGGAATCAATATGGGGCGCACGGTTTTTCGGGTAGCTGCCTGTCCACAGATACTGCATTACATCCACCACCTCCGATTCCTCGCCGCGCTCGGTAAATAATCCATACCAGGTTGGAGTACGTTCTTGTTTCTGCCCCCATAAAAATACATAGGAGCCCAGGCAGTGCTTATCCGCTTTAACAGACGCCTCGTAACGGCTTTTGTAAACCGCCGCTTTTTCACTGCTGGTTTCCTCAACCGATGCCTTCCAGGGCGTTTGCGGCCCTTCCCAGTGGCCGGTTGGCCCCCATTCGGTTACCATATACGGGCCGTTCCAGCCCGCGGTACGTAGTTGCTCCGGCACTTTAGCTAAGCCGCCGTAAACCTGTACCGAAAGCAGGTCCAGAGCCGGGCAGCGCTCTTTGATGTATTGCACTTCTCTGGCATTTACACCTGCCAGCATAGTTGTTGCCGGATGATTGGGGTCTTCCTGATGTATCATTCTGGCAATGTCATTTACGGCATTCCATACTTTGGGGTTCTTATACTCAAGGTTAAGCTCGTTACCGATGCCCCAGACCAGCAGGGCCGGATAGTTGCGGTATTTAATAACCTGCTGCCGCAGCTTTTCCAGTTGCTGGTGCACAGCGGCTGTATCATCATAATTAAAGCCGTGGCGCTCGCGGGCTACATCCAATCCCATTGTTACGGTGATGCCCAGCTTGGCGGCATTGTTCAATACCTGTTCGCCATTGGCGGTACTCCAGGTGCGGATGGAGTTTCCGCCGTACTGTACCAGCCGGTCAGTGTAACTGGTGCCCCCGGCGCCTTTTATAAAATAAGGTTTTCCGTTTCTGAGCAGGGTATAGCCGTTACTTACTGGTGCAACCGTTACTTTTACAGGCTGGGCAAACGCAGCTGCATAGACCAAGTGAATGAATGCAGCAAGGCTAAATTTATGAATGAGATTTATTTTATGCATATACATGGTATCAACGATTAATGCCTTAAAGATGTAAAAAATAATGAGGCCTGCCAATTGTCGTGTTATGTAAGAGATTCATACTATTTTTCAAAGCTTGTTAAATCGCATTCTAAAGCTTGCCTGTCCCAGTTACCGGTATCAGCAGCAGCAACGTAAGTGGAGGACAAGAACTGCAATAGTGTTTCCTCAGGATTGGCCGACTGCCGGACAATATCGTAATCCAGCAAAAATTCGCCCAGTTGTTTATGATAGTGAGCCTCACGTGGCCAGACACGCTGGTTACTAAACTGTTCGGGCGTTGGATAGCAGTAGGAATAAAAGGCCGGTGCCGGATGTGCCTCACCTCCGGGCCAGAAACCGCAGCTGCTTACCTCGTGTGAATAAGCTTCTTGCATTACCCGAAGCGGAATGTTGGAAACAGCGCCGGAGTATAACGGTGCTTTGCGGCCCGAAAAGCGGGTTACTGCCAAATCAAAGCCGCCCCAGAAAAAGTGTACCGGGCTGCATTTACCCGTAAAAGCTGAGCGGAAGCGGGTAAACACCGGTTCTATTTTAGTAAGAGCCTGCCAGAAGTTATGGGCCGCTTGTTCATGATATACTCGCTCTGAGTTATCCTTTAGAAATGGTACAGCCGGTTCAACCTCATTAGGTACGGGCACAATGGCCGCCTCCACACCCAGATTATGCAGCTCAGCAAAAAGTTCCTTATAAAAAACGGCAATGGCACCCGGCCGTAATGATATGCTGCTCTGCCCGCCGGTACTTGTACTGATTATCAGGTGATGATTGATGAAGTTAAACGTTAAGTCAAATATTCCTTCGCTATATGGAATGCTGCCCGTTGTTAAACCCCGCGGCGAAACATAAAGGGTAACATGCCAGGAATGATTGAGCCATGGCATTTGGCTCAGCCTGATTTTCCCCGCAATTTGGGTCCATAACTGTATTGTTAAAAGGGTATCCTGTAACTCAGCAAAGTTTAGTTCCGGCCAGTTTGCTGAAACAATGTTTTTGTTCATTTTTACCTTATTTTTCAGTATTTCACTACTACAAAAAAAGCGCTTATAAGTTAGTTACAGCGCTTTAATTAATATTATAGTACCGGCGTTAATTGCTTGCCAGTTTATAGGGCAATAAGTTAAAATTTCCGCCGGCAATATTATCTATGGTAATAGAACTGATGTTACCGTTGCTGTCAAGATTCTTTTGGGAGGATATAATGTTAAATGATCCGGTAATGGTTTTACCCACCGTATCAATGGCAGAGATAGTAACCGAACCCGAACCGGGCTGCACTGTTCCGTGCGGTATAAATACATAAGCCCCTGCCGAATTTTTTTGCTGGGTGAGGTAACTGAACTTATTATTGCCAGCGGTATCGGCAGTAAAGGTTTGCAGCGGAAAGCCGCTGCCGTTAGGGGCATTCAACTGCCTGACACTAAAAATAACTTCTTTCTGGCTGATAACCCCCGAACAGCTGAACGTTTTGGTTTTAGTGGCCGGGTCATAGTTAATGAAGGCGCTTACCGTATCAGGTGTCCAGGTGCTGCCATTGATGGTAGCAGTTAATAAGGCAGTAGAGGTTGTTGTACTATCGGTATCTGATTTCTTCTTACAGCTTTGGAACAATATTGCAAAACAAGCGCTAAACACAAGCAGGGGTATCTTTTTCATTCATTGAATTTTCACAAAAATAACCGGATTTGCGGATGAACAGTTATCATTTTGCAAATTTTAACATTTTGCCGCACAGCTATGCATTACTGCACCCTTTGCATTGTTTTATTTGGTGCCGTGCATTGCCGGTTAATTTTGGGCGGGCTCACTGCTGAAGCGCTTGCTGTATTTTTTCCTCGACTCAAGGATGGCCGGCATATGATCAAATGCCCACTGGGTAAGTGCATTTACAGTGGGCAGAAAGCCGGTGCCTAATTCTGTCAGCGTATATTCAACACGCGGCGGTACCTGCGGATAAATTTTGCGCGAAACTAACCCATCCGCCTCCAGCATCTTTAATGTTACCGTAAGCATTTTTTGCGATATGTTGCCAATAAGATGGTTAATCTCATTGAAACGCATGGTTCCATACTCGCCTAAAACAGATATAATGAGGAGAGACCACTTGTCGCCGATCCGGTTCAAAACGTTGCGTACCGGGCAATCCTCGTAAGATGAATATTTTTTTAAATTTTCCTTAATCATAAACAATTGATTGTCAGCAAAAGTTACCTCCAGGTTAGTAGCTGCTGTGCAGGTGCCTTCTTGCTTTACCCAAAGTTACCTTTTACCTTTAACTATCCAAAAGTAACTAAACGTTTTGGTATATTACTTAATTAAAAATATCATGAGTAAAATCTTAGTAACCGGAGCTACCGGCAATTTAGGCGCTGCCATAACCGCAAGCTTATTAAAAAAAACAGATGCCGCCAATATTACGGTTATGGTACGGAATGCAGCCAAAGCTGAACACCTGAAAGAGCAGGGCGTTAAGGTTGTAACAGGCGACTACAACGATTATGATTCTATGTTAGCTGCCTTTACAGGTGCCGACAAAGTTTACCTGGTATCGGGCGATGACATACCCAACCGTGCCAAACAGCATGAACAAGCAGTAAAGGCAGCTAAGCAAGCCGGGGTAAAACATGTGGTTTATTCCAGCTCTCAGCGAAAAAACGAAACAGAAACTTCGCCGATTCATCTTATTATTCAAAGTCATATATATACTGAGCAGCAATTAAAGGCATCAGGGCTTATCTATACTGTTTTACAGCATAATCTGTATGCTGATGTTATTCCTGTTTTCGCCGGAGGTGACCAGGTGCTGGAAAAAAAGACTATTTTTTTTCCGGCCGGTGAAGGAAAAACAGCTTTTGGCCTGCGCACGGACTATGCTGAAGCCGGCGCCAATGTATTGCTTGATGACTCGGGCCAATATAATAACCGGATGATTGAACTGAATGGAGCAGAGGCCATTACCTGGAAGCAGATTGCCGGCATGGTTTCTGATATAACCGGGCAGCACATTAACTACGTTTCTCCTGCAGATGATGAATTTACAGCCGCACTAACCAGCGCAGGCTTACCTGCCGAAATTATTGGCTTGTCCGCAGGTTTTGCCAAAGCAATCAGGGAAGGTGATTTTGAAAACAGAACGCTTGATTTGGAAAGTATATTGGGCCGCAAGCCCGAGCCGGTAGCAGCCTGTTTAAAATCAGCTTACGGAAACAAATAATAAGCATGAAAGTACAAAAGGCCGTCTCATAATCAGATTATGAGACGGCCTTTTAATGCTGGGTAAATGATGGGGCTCGAACCCACGACCCTCGGTACCACAAACCGATGCTCTA
>CAXTAP010000029.1:2566-35545 GCA_964241965.1 uncultured Mucilaginibacter sp. | reverse complement strand
GGGTCCAGCACTTCTGTCATTTCCGTTTTAATAAAACCGGGCGCCACTACGTTGGCCCGTATGTTACGGGAACCCAGCTCCTTGGCTATTGATTTAGTGAAGCCGATAATGCCCGCCTTAGAAGCAGCATAATTGGCCTGCCCCGGATTACCCTTTACCCCCACCACTGAACTGATATTGATAAACACTCCGTCACGGTTTTTCATCATCAGCCTGGAAGCCGCCTTGGTAATATTAAATACCGATTTCAGGTTTACTTCCAGCACCTCATCCCAGTGCTGCTCCGTCATGCGCAGCAGCAGGCCATCTTTGGTAATACCGGCATTATTGACAATAATGTGCAGCGTGCTAAAATCGGCAGTTATATCGCTGATCAGCTTCTCAGCCTCATCAAACTTCGAGGCGTCCGACCGGTAGCCCTTTACCTGCGTACCATAGGCTTGCAACTCCTGCTCCAGCGCCAGCCCCTTTTCTACTGATGACAGGTAGGTGAACGCTACATTAGCGCCATGCTCTGCAAATTTTTCCGCTATGGTGCGGCCTATTCCTTTGGAGGCGCCGGTAATCAGCGCCGTTTTTCCTTCTAATAATTTCATTAAATTTCGGGCTTGGTTTTAGCGGCGTGAAGATAGGAATTTTTTATTTAGCGGTTAACGCTGTACTTATTATAGCCCTATGAACAGGGTTTCGAAGCCCTGATTTACCGCCGGTATAATATTTACCTTCGTTAAAACGCCTGCCTGATTTTTTTGTTACGGATAAATACTATTACTGTTTGCTGCCATGTTTACCGCAAAAATCATTCGTCACCGCCATAAATTTCACCACTATATTAATGATGACTTAAAATCTGTTAAGGAGGAGACTTTTTTCAAAATTGTTTTCTCTGAGCCCGGCGAGATGGATTTATTCAAGGAGTGGATACGCCAGCATGAGGGGGAGTACAAATATAACAAGGATGAAAGCCGCCAGGAGGGGCATTTCCCCAAAGTGCCTATGTTTCATGATGAGATTTGCTGGTGCGATATCATGACGTACTACCTGCTGCACGTAGCCGGCTATACTTTCTACTCCACCATACACCCCTATAAGGGCGAAGTATATTTAAAGGGATAACCCGGAGAACATTAATGGCAGGCAAAGTACTACTGCCAGGATAAATTTTATGCCTCGCCGAGCAGCCGCAACGTTTGGGCATCCGCAGCGCCGTTAAAATACTGATTAAGTACCGACCGGAATACCGGTTCAGCATTGGTTAAGGCGGCAAACAGGGTCATGGATGATTTCAGCTTCAGATCATCAGGGCTGCCGAATATGGCATTGGCGTTGCTGCTTTCCAGCCTGAGCAATTCGGTGCTGATTTCAACGAGCCGGTTGCCCAAAACCGGGTGATTTGAGTAAGCCTGCGCCTCCTGCCTGCCGCTGATGCCATAATACCGCGAAGTTTCGCTGAAACCCAGCCCCTTCAGCTGCGGGAAGATGTACCACATCCAATGGCTGCGTTTGCGCCCCTGCTTAATCTCGGCCAGCGCTGTGGCATAATCTGTTTGCTGGGCGGAGAGGAAGCGTTGCAGGGAGGTGTCGTTGCTCATAATTACTTAACGCAAGGCTTAAACTAACAAGCAGGTTGACTTATAAATTTTAATAGGTTATATTTGAACAAAGTAAAAGCTATGTTGATTGAACGTGATAGTAAAAATATAATTATTAAGCTGGATGCCTCTTTAATTGATATAGAAGAAGTGCAAAAATTTGCTGACTACTTTAGATTGCTTGAGTCCAATGCTGAGAACAAGGGAAGCGAAGAAGAAGCTGCTGAACTGGCCATGCTATCTCATCAGCATTGGCTACAGGAAAATCAACATCGCCTGACTGAATAAATGGTTATTGTTATTGACGCTAATATTCTATTTAGCGCCCTTGTTACACCCAACAATAGATTAGCAAACCTGCTTGCTCACCCCAAATTGCTCGCAAAGCGTATTAGCTGCCATTTTCTGTTAGCTGAGCTGTACAGGCATCAACCTAAAATTGCTAAATATGCTAAAAAGACGGAAGACGCTATTGCTCAAGATATACATGAATATATGAAGTATATCCGTTTGTATGATGAAACACTTATACAAGATGTATATTGGCAGGAAGCAGAGCGGTTAACTGTAGGAGTTGATAGATACGATATGAGCTATGTTGCACTGACACTGCAGACAGATGGCCTGCTTTGGACAGGTGACAAGAAACTATCCGCTCATTTAACCACAATGGGATTCGACAAGGTAGTTACTACAGCTAAATTATTTGAATTACTTGAGGTATTGTAATTGCATTTGACCTTCCCTTCACTGGCTTATGTTACGCTAAGACAAATTTAAACCAGTGCAGGGCTTCATTTATTTTACCCGACAATTTGCTAATCATTCAGCCAATTTCCGCTGAGAAAGTAAACTGCTTTCATCAAAGCGCTTATCTTAATTTATCGAACTATGGTTGCTGTTGAAACCGGTTTGAGATTGCAGCATATCCCAAACTACAATGCTCCATATTTCCGTGCCATCGTGGTATTCGCCGGCTACGTTAAATCCCATTTTTTGGTGAGCATTCAATGACTTGATATTTCTGGAGGCTATTTCGGTAACACATAAGCGAAAACTACAGGCTGTGAGTTCAGCCGTTTGATGGTAAAGCTTCTTGAGCAGGCCCTGCCCGCGGTACTGCTAGTCAACGCATACCTGCCCGCCTACGATATAAGAGTATGTGGTTAATGGCATACTCAGATACTTAACATGATTGAATTCTGCAAACATGGGGATGAGGCTGGGTATTTCATTTTGCATGTCAGCCGTCATTGACAGGTTATAACCAATAACTTTACCCTCATGCAGCGCTATAACCTGAGGCAGCTGCGCTGCCATTGCTTTCAGCAGCTGCAAATTGTGCTCCGCAAACACAAAGCCATTATTAGCTTGCTGTTCACTGCTGATCAGCTTGTAAAGATTTTGCTGCTGCAGCTGTAATATGCCCTCAAAATGTTCATCAGTTTCTGCAGCCTGCAGCGTAACATGAACATTCGTTTGGTTTTCCATCATGATTGACTTCTCGTTTTAACATCTTCCGTATAAATAAGGTTTTTTGGGCAGCTACCAGCTTTTTTTGTGTATTTGCTTATTACTACCCCGCTGTCTCATCCTAAAGTGTCCCAGCCTGTGTGCGGGACAGCCTTATTGCTTACATCACCCTTACCCTTAAATAGCTTGGGTGCTCCCTGGAAGTATATATCTTTTCCGTTTCCTTTTTAAAGTCAGTGTTTTTAGCCTTCATGATATCCTCAAATTGCTGGGTATTGCGGTCAATAAGCGGGAACCAGGTGCTTTGTACCTGCACCATGATGCGGTGGCCTCTTTTAAAGGTGTGCAGCACATCCTGCAATTCAAAGTTTACGGGGGTTATTTTGTTGGGCGTAAAGGGTTCCGGCTTATCAAACCCATTGCGGAATTTACCGCGCATAGCCTCGCTGCGCACCATTTGCTCATATCCGCTCAATTGCTGCTTCTTAGCCGTCCACTGGTTATTTTTGGTCGAGTCGGGATAAACATCAATCACCTTCACCACGTAATCGGCATCGGTGCCGGTAGTAGCCACCTTAAGGTTAGCCAGGATATTGCCGGCCAGGGTAACATCCTGTGTCAGGGTATCGGTCTGGTAGGTCAGCACATCCGTACGGCGCGAGGCAAAGCGCTGGTCGCCGGTCATATACTCGCGGGTCATATCGTTATCAATTCCCTCATAAAAAGGCACCGGGTGCGCCGGATCGGATATGTACTCGTCGAAAGCGTTCTGCGCACCGGCCGGTGCGGTAAATGACAACCTGCCGCCGGGCAGCAGGTACAGATTCCTTTCTTCCGCTTCCTTCGGCGGCCATACATTATAGTTTTTCCATTGGTTGGCGCCGGTTTCAAAGGCTGATACCGGCTGCAGGCTCAGATCGGTTCCCTTCAGGTAATGGCTGAAAAAAGCAAACTCGATCTTCTCGCGGTAATACGGGCCGGTAGGGCCGCCAAAATCCACATCGCCCAGGTGGTCGCCGTTGCCGCGTGCCCAGCCGCCATGCACCCAGGGGCCCATGGCAAAATAAACCGGCGTTTTGGGGTTCTTGACTACCAGCGTTTTATAAGTGTTAATGGCCCCGTATAAATCTTCGGCATCGTACCAGCCGCCGGTTACCAGCACGGCGGTTTTAATGTCGTGCAAGTGAGTCAGCACATTGCGGTCCTTCCAGTGCTGGTCATAATTCGGATGATCCAGCATTTCGTTCCACAGGCGGATAGTATCCTTATAATACAAGGTATTGGTATTTTTCACACTGCCCATGCGCAGAAAGAAGGCATAGCCATCATCCGTACCAGGATCAAAACGCGGCGCTCGGCGCTGGGTGGGCTTATCATCCTGCCGGTTAGTAAAGCCGGGGTAAAAGCCAAAGTTGGCCACCAGCATAAAGGCGCCGTTATGAAAGGCATCATCGCGGTATAAATCAGCTATCGGGGCCTGCGGCGATGCGGCCACCAGCGCCGGGTGACGGCTCAGCAGCGAAGTAGTGGTATAAAAGCCGGGGTATGAAATACCCCAAACGCCAACCTTGCCATTGTTATCGGGCAGGTTTTTCAGCAGCCAGTCAATGGTATCATAAGTGTCGGTGCCTTCATCCACATCCTGCTTGGTTTTGTGTACTTCCTTTTCCGGGGTCATTTCCTCATAAATACCTTCGCTCATCCAACGCCCGCGTACATCCTGATAAACAAAGATATAGCCATCGTGCAGAAACTGCGACGACGGCCCCAGGCTGCCTTTGTACTTATCGGTACCATAAGGGGCCACGCTATAGCAGGTGCGGTCCATCATGATGGGGTACTTCTTTGATTGGTCCTTAGGCACATATACCGAGGTAAACAGCTTCTTGCCATCGCGCATGGGCACCTGATACTCGTATTTAGTATAATTATCCCTTACGTAGGCCGCATCGGGGTTGGGGCCCGGCTGGGCCAAGGCATTTAAAGATAAGGCAATGATGAATATTAGTAGTGTATTTTTCATTGATATATAGCTTAAGGCGTACAAGTTAATAAAAAGAAAGGGGAGCAGTAACAGTTGCCTTATCGGCAGTTGTATAAAAGCATTTTAATTTAAGATTGAGGATAGAGTTTAATTTCATTAATAAATTGGTAATCCTTTACATTGTAAGTGAACAGAGCAGATTCAGTTACAATTGCAGTGGCTGCTATTAAGGCATCAGCCATTGCCAAACCATGATTTAAGTTACAAAGCCTTATCAATTCAATAGTTACCTGTGAAATCTCGTTATCTATTAATATAATTTTAAATCACCCAAGATATTTATGAATACGCCTCAAGCCCATTTTATTAATAGCTCCAGCAATGAGTTCCATTTGGGTAACACTTGCCATTAAAGCGTTATCAAGGGCAAATATATTTTGAACCATATATTTGGCCGTTATATGACGCAAACTTTTACTATTCAGATAATCTTAATTACATCTGATTATTATATCCTGTTAATCATTAATTGCCTTTACGCCCGGCAGTTCCTTGCCTTCCATGTATTCGAGCAGGGCGCCGCCGCCGGTGGATACATAGCTTACCTCATCGGCCAGCCCGAATTTGGCTACCGCAGCAGCCGAATCGCCGCCGCCAATCAGGGAGAAGGCTCCGTTTTTGGTGGCAGTTACCACAGCATCGGCAATGGCTTTGGTACCGGCTTCAAACTTTTCCATTTCAAATACGCCCATCGGGCCGTTCCATAAAATGGTTTTTGATTCGGATATCACCTGGCTGAACGCCTTGATGGTATCAGGGCCGATATCAAGCCCCATCCAGCCATCTTTAATGTTATCGTTCTGAGCAGTTTCGGTGCTGGCATCGTTCGAGAAGTTGTCGGCAATAACAGAGTCTGCAGGCAGCAGTAAGTTAACGCTCTGCGCCCTGGCCTTTTGTATCAGGCTTTTTGCAAGCTCCAGCTTATCATCTTCCACCAGTGATTTGCCGATGTTCCCGCCCTGTGCCTTGGCGAAAGTATAGGCCATACCGCCGCCTATAATCAGGTTGTCCACCTTTTGCAGCAAGCTCTCAATCAGCTCAATCTTATCTGATACCTTAGCGCCGCCCATAATAGCGGTAAACGGTTTGGCTGCACCGTTGAGCACCTTTTCGGCATTGGCCAACTCGGCACCCATCAGGTAACCAAAGTATTTGGCATCAGGGAAAAACTGTGCAATTACCGCCGTTGAGGCATGCGCCCGGTGCGCTGTGCCAAAGGCATCATTAACATATACGTCTCCCAATTTTGATAATTTTTCGGCAAAGGCCTTATCGCCCTTTTCCTCCTCCTTATAAAAACGCAGGTTTTCGAGCAGCAGTACCTGCCCGGGTTGCAGGGCTTGAGCCTTATCAACCGCCTGCCCGCCAATACAGTCATCGGCAAACTGCACATCCAGGCCCAGCAATTCAGACAGGTGAGGCACCAGGTGCTTTAACGAATACTTTTCAGTCGGCCCGTCCTTCGGGCGCCCCAGGTGCGACATCAAAATAACGGCGCCGCCATCCTTGAGTATTTTTTTGATGGTGGGCAGCGCGGCGGTAATCCGCTTATCATCGGTAATGTGATAATTCTTGTCCAGCGGTACGTTAAAATCAACCCTGATCAATGCCTTTTTACCGGCAAAGCTGATTTGGTCTATGGTTTTCAGTGTGCTCATTTGTTCGGTGATATTAATGGCTGCCAAATTCAGAAAAATATACTTAAATTACTAATGCAGCAGATTAGCTTTTATGACACCGGGTTAAGGCTTTTGTTTTAAATCGAGATACATTGCATAATGCGGCCCTATGCCCGGTACTTCAAACTCACCGGAAACTATGCTGAAGCCTAAACGCTCATAAAACAGCAGGGCTTTTTTGCGGGCATTACACCATACATAACCGGCGTTTTGTTTATGCAGGTAATTTATGGCATAAGTTGCCAGTTCACTGCCTAAGCCCTGCCCCTGGTATCGGGGCAGCGTTGCCATTCCGCGCAGCTGATACCCAACGCCTTGATAATTGCCGCAGGTTTGCAGGTGAAAGGATGCTATGCAGGCCAGTTCATCACCTTTGTAACCTCCTAAATGGAAACTGCCCGGCAGGGTATCCGTCGGGAAACGGCACTCTTCGGGTGCGAGCCGGCCCTCCCTCAACACCAGGCTGCGCAGCGGAAGCACATCAGTATCCGTAATTAATTGTATCATCTGAGTAAGCGTTTCCCCAAAATATAAACAAATATTAAGCGCCATCCGTAAAAATGCCCGGTTGCAGGCCAGAATACTGTGTAACAAAGCTATTACAGGCAGGGCACCATTATTGCAAACCCTAATTAACACATATCATAGATTTTGCTGACACATGAAGTTCATAATTACTGCACTCTTACTTGTCGCCGCCTTCAGCAGTTGCAAAAAATCGCTGACCTCTCCTTCGGCCGCCCCGGCAAGAACAGCTGCAACCTTTGAGCCGACCAAACAATACGATATTAAATTTAAGGCCGATGACCAGCAGGTGGTGGTTGATAACTTTAAAAAGCAGGATACCGTGCTGAGCATGACCTATTACGAGAAAGTAGCGCTGATTGTAAGAAAGGAGGATTACGACAACTCCTGGGCCATCAGGTTTGAGGAAAACTTTAAGGGTACTGCGCTGGATGGCATGTTGTACCAAACCCTGAACCAGCAGGGCGCCATTGTATATGACTACCTGGAAACAAATTTAAACGGGATAACCTTGCAGTCGAAATCAGATACCATCATCAACGGTAACTCCTACCTGAACCTGAAGGTCAACCGGGTAATTACGTTCCTGCAGGCGTACCCTACCAAAGCTATAACCGACCAAACCCGTACGGCGCTGCTGGCCCGTAGAGATATAGTTACCCACAGTGCCTATTATACCTTTAATAACACAGGTTCGGTACCCACCTCGGGCACCACGGCCATCGTTTATGTAAAGCCCTGATTAAGTCTGAACAGTACTCGTCTGCTGAATTTTCTGCACTAAATCTGCCAGGCGGCTGGAGTAGCCCATTTCATTATCGTACCAGCCTACCACCTTTACCAGCCCTCCCACAACGGAGGTTAGCTGCGCATCAAATATACAGCTGTGCGGGTTGTCCAGTATATCGTTTGATACGATAGGATCTTCCGTGTATTCTAAAATGTTCTGCAGCCGGCCTGCAGCTGCCTCTTTAAAAGCTGCATTGATTTCGGCTGCTGTGGCCGGGCTTTTCAGGGTACAGGTAAAATCGGTAAGTGAACCGTTCAGTACAGGTACCCGGATGCCGGCCCCGCCCAGCTTTCCCTCCAGCTTGGGAAATATAGAAGTAATGGCCTTTGCTGCGCCGGTTGTGGTAGGAATGATGGATGCAGAGGCCGCCCTTGCCCGACGTAAATCCTTATGGGGCGCATCATGCAGGTTCTGGTCGCCCGTCATGGAATGCACCGTGGTGATGTAGCCTTGCTCCACGCCCCAGTTATCATCCAGTATCTTTACCATGGCGGCGGCATTGTTGGTAGTACAGGAAGCATTGGATAGTATGGGCGAATGCATATCAATATCAGCATCATTTACCCCCAAAACTACGGTAGGTATATCCTTATCTGCACTGGGCGCTGATATAATTACCTGCCTGGCCCCAGCCTGCAGGTGCTGCTGCGCACCCTGCCGGGTGGTAAACCTGCCTGTTGACTCAATAACCAAATCAATGTGAAGCGCTTTCCAGGGCAGTTGTAACGGTATTTTTTCGGCAAGTACTTTAATGAACTTTCCGTTGATGATCAAATGCCGCTCATCGGCGCTTACCGTGCCCGCAAACCGGCGGTGAACAGAATCATACTTGAAAAGATGAGCCAGTGTATAGGTATCGGTTAAGTCATTAATGGCAACTATTTCAATACCCGGTTTATCAATAATGTTTCTTAAAAAAATACGGCCGATGCGCCCGAACCCGTTGATGGCAACCCTCATATGCAGTAGCAGTGCTAAATAAGAGGCAAAATTAATTAAAAATACCGGCCGGATTGCTACCGCAGTGATGATGGAACAATCTGCCGGTATTACAAGCTTATTTACTGTTCGGCATACATGCTGCGCCTGCCGGCAACTGCGCGGCCCCTGGTACGGAGCTGGTAGGTAAGTAACCCGTTGAACGCAAGGCATATAGCAATAGCGCTGATAACCGCCATGATACTGCTGTTTACACTGATGAACAATACGGCTAACACAATAAAAAAGTTAATGCCGGTTAGCGTAAAGGTGGCCTGTATATGAGTAAAGCCTAAATCTAACATGCGGTGATGCACATGGCTGCGATCTGCCGTGAATGGCGACCGGCCTGCTGCAATGCGGAGTATAAATACCCTGGCCGTATCAAACAGCGGGGTTATCAGTACAGCCACGGTTACCGCAGGGGCCGAAAACCACTCGGGCAGGTTATCCACATTTGGATAACTGTAATCAATAAATTCGATACCCATTACTACAGATACCAAACCGATAAGCATAGAGCCGGTATCGCCCATAAAAATCCGGGCCGGGGTAAGGTTAAATTTCAGAAAACCAAATACAGCCCCTACAATGGCAATGGCCATTGCTGCCAGCTGATACAAGTGCATGTAGATGAAAAAGGCCGCAAAAATACCGTTAGCCAGTATGCCTAAAGTTGCGGCGAGGCCATTAATACCATCAATGAGATTGAAAGCATTGATAACCAGTATAATACTGAACATGCTCATCAGTACGCTTACATAATAAGGCAGGGCGTAAAGGCCCAGAATGCCGTGCATGTTAGTTAGCCTGATGTCTCCGCAAATAACCAGTATAAAAGCCACTACAAACTGTATCATGAACTTAGTGGATGGATTTACACCCGACAAATCATCCTTTAAACCCATAGCCAGCAGTAATATACAAGCGGAAATAAGGCAGTTTACCGGCAATATGTTGCCGGCTATGCCGAACATTAAAACAGTTACGGTGAAACTTACAAAAATAGCAACCCCACCCAGGCGCGGTATGCCATGATCGTGCTGCTTCCTGAAATGACCCAGATCATCGTACAGGTGCCGGGTACGGGCCACATGAAGAATGGATGGTATAGCTGCCCAGGTAATACCTGTTGAGCACAAAATAACAGTACAGAAAAATAGAAACTGATGAGCGTACAAATGGATTAGCATATAGTTAATTAGGGTTGAGTGCACAATTACAGCCTGGTATCAAAAAAAATACTGGTGTATTTTTCTCAGCGGCTTCATCACTAAAGCCAGGTACGGAAAAGCAATGCCGTTGTTCCTCATTGCCTTTAGATCGTACCTGTATGCTTTTACGCGGTTCATAACATTTTTGTTACTTACCCCCCCAATTTTCATATGTAAAAAAATACTATTTAAATAATATGCTTTTACACCATTATTATGCATAAAACGCAGCATCAGTTCGTAGTCTGCCGCGCTTCCGTAATCCAGTTTAAAACCGCCTAATTCACCAAACAGTTCCCTTTGGGCATAGAAAGCCGGATGCGGTGGCATCCACCCCCGGTTAAATGCGCCGCCTTTGTACGCGCCTGCCACCCACCTGCGTATTATTTTATCTGCACGGTTGACCATATTAATATCCCCGTAAACTATACGGGCTGATGAAAGCTCGAAAGCCTGCGCAACTTTACTGATGATATGGTCATCAACAAAATAATCGTCTGCGTTCAAAAAACCGATTATGTTGCCCGTGGCATGGGCTATACCCTTATTCATGGCATCGTAAATGCCCCGGTCGGGCTCCGATACCAGCTTAGTTACCTGCCCGTACTCAGCAGCAATCTGAGCAGTGCCGTCAGTTGATGCACCATCGATAATTATGAATTCTATGTGTGGATAATCCTGGCTGATAACAGAATTGATGCAACGCCTGATGGTTGCAGCAGCGTTATAGCAAACGGTGATTACGGAAATTTTTACAGGCGGCACGCTATAAAAATATGTAAATATGTAGTTTCAAATTTTTATTTTTGAAATCTGATTAGTTTTTCCTGTTGAAGAGCAACCCTGTATGCGTTTATTAAATATTGCTAATTATATTTTTTTAAGCCTTGTTGTAGCCATAACTTTTGCCTCATGCTCCATGCAGCAGCACCAGCTGCTGTTTGAAAACAAGCATCCGGGCGCCGACAGCAGCATTAAGGTCAGTTCGGCAGGCCATTATCAGATTCAGCCTCAGGATATTCTTCAAATCCGCAACCTGCAGAACATTAAGTACATTGTTGATGAAACGCCAACTACCGGCGTAGCCTCCGGCGGCAGCGGCTCTGCCGGACAAACCTACCAAGTAGAGGACGACGGTACGGTGGCCCTGCCGGTAATAGGGCATATCAAGGTAGCCGGGCTTACGCGATACGAAGCCGCCAAACAAATTGAGGATTTATATCGTAAAAACCTGCTGAAAGACCCCATCATCGAACTTAAAATTACCAATTTGAAGGTAACCGTGCTGGGCGAAACCAAAAGCCAGGGAAATTTTCCTCTGCTTAAAGAACGGACTACCCTGATTGATATGATTGGCGAAGCAGGCGGCCTTACTGAAAGGGCCAATGAAAAAACGGTTAAGATAATACGCGGCGATAAAGATAACCCAAAGGTAACTGAGTTTGACCTGAGCGACATCAAGACCCTGACCGACCCCCGAATTGTGCTGCAAAACAATGACATTATTTATATTGCCCAGAATAAGAGGGCCATACGGGCAGACAACCTGCAGAATGTATCGACCCTGGTGCAGCCTGCCCTGCTGCTGCTGAATACTGCTTTACTCATTTATACCTTTGCCAAATAGATGCAGGAAATAGCCAAGCAGGAACAAAAGCTTCCTAACCAGGAAATTGATTATTTTAAATTAGCTAAAATAATAATCAGCCGCTGGTACTGGATTGCGGCAACGGTGCTTACCTGCCTCCTTGTTACCTACATCTACCTGTGGTACACGCCTAAAATATATGCTACTGCAGGCACCGTAAAGCTGGAAGAAAAGAAATCGGAGTTTTCGGACCTGGGCGGGGTAATCAATCCTGCCGAGCGGGGCCCGTCAAAAGTGCAAAGCGAGAGCTTTGTAATTCAGAGCCGGGTTGTGGTGCTCAATGCCATCAGAGATTTGGACTACCGCATAAGTTTTTACCTGGAGGGCCGTGTACGCCGTTCAGAGCTTTACCCTCAAAAACCCCTGAATATTGAACTGCTGAAATTTGACAGCCTGAATTTTTATCATGACCTGATTACCTTTAAGGCTGTTGACCAGCACAAGTACAACCTAACCTATAATATTGCCGGTAAAAATCAGCAGCAGCTTTGCAGCTACGATTCACCTGTTAGTGTAGGGCCGATGGCATTCAGTATAAAAAACCCGGGCGGCATCAGCAACAAGGCCGTTTACCTGTTTAAATTTAATACCCCCGAAGATTTTGCAGGGCGTGTACTGGGCAGCCTGCATACCAGCGAGGTAGTTAAAAACTCCAACATCATCAGCATCCAGGAAACAGACTCGAACCCTCAGTTTGCAGCAGATATTATCAATGCGGTGATGGATGAGTACCTGGTGTATGACCGTAACCAGAAAACGCAATCAGCAACGCAGATTATCAAATTTATTGATAACCAGCTGGAGTATCTGTCGGGTGAGGTTCAGGGTTCCGAAAAATCACTGGAGAAATTTAAGCGGAACTCCAAAATGATGGACATTGGCTCGTCTGCGGATGCCTCAGTAAGCAAGGCAAAAGAGCTGGAGGCGCAGCGTTCGTTATTAGACGTTCAGCTTATTGCCATTGATCAGCTAAAGCAGGAAGTTGCGCGCGAAAAAGACAATGCAAGCCTGAACCTCAATATGGAAGGCACCATAGACCCCCTGCTGAATACATTGATTGTAAACCTCAATTCACTTATTGTTCAAAAGAACGGTTTGCTCAAAACCTATAATGCCAGTTCACAGCCCGTAGCTGATATTAACCAGCAAATTTTGCTGATTAAAAATGCGGTGCTGAATAACATCGATGCTTCCAGGCAGCGCATCTTAAAAAATAAAAGCTACCTGGAAAACCAGTTGGTTCAGGCTAATCAGCAAATATCAACCATTCCCTCCGCGCAGCGCGAACTGGGCAGCATCACGCGCGATTTTGAAGTAAACCAAAAAGTATATTCCTTCCTGTCCGAAAAAAAGCTGGATGCCCAGATCAGCCGTTCTGCTATTACGCCGAGCGCTAATATTGTTGAAAGGGCGCAGGCTAATTTCACTCCTATTTCACCGAACGAGCACGATTTATACCGCACGGCCATGATTGCAGGTTTGCTGGCCGGTATGGGCATCATCATCATGATCCGTATTCTTAACCCTTTCATTTACGATAAGGAAACCATTGAAAGTTTAACCACCGTTCCCATTCTGGGTGTTATCCGCAAGTTTCCGGAAGCCATTGATGAAAATAATACTCAAGTGCTGGCTTTGAGTGAGCCGAAGTCTGTTTTTGCCGAGTCTGTACGTTCAGTGCGCACTAACCTGAGCTTCCTGGCTTCTGAAAAATCAAGCAAGGTTATCTGCATCACCTCTGAGGTTGCCGGCGAGGGTAAATCATTTGTGGCCGTCAACCTGTCGAGCACGCTGTCACTGATTGATAAAAGGGTGATACTGATTGCTGCAGATTTACGCCGTTCAAAATTGCATAATACGTTCAATACGCCTAATGATAAGGGCCTGAGCACCTACCTGTCCAACCAAAACACAACAGACGACATTATCATCAATATAAAAAATAATTATTTTGATTTCATCCCGTCAGGCCCTGTTCCGCCCAATCCATCCGAACTGCTGCACAGTCACAAAATGCAGGAACTGATTGAGCAGCTCAGGACGAGGTATGATATTGTTATGATAGATACCGCTCCTATCGGGCTGGTGTCTGATTCTATTCCGCTCATCCGCAACAGCGATATTAATATATTCGTTATACGGTCCGGCAAATCTAAATACTATGCTGCTACCATACCGCAGCGCATTGCTTCGGAATATCAGCTGAACAATACAGTGATCATATTAAACGCCTTTGAGGAAGATTTGCTGCACTCCAGGTATTACACCACCAAATTTGCCGGGGATAGTTACGGCTCAGGATATTATTATTATTCAGATTACAGCGGATATTCGGGCTCCGGCTACTATGTGGACGATGATAAGAAGAAGTGGTGGAACATCAGGCGCTGGTTTAAATAGTTGAATGAGAGCAATGGCTGCTGATGAACCTAAGTGGTACCCGGTTTGTACCTACCCCAAGGCAGAGAAGAAAGCCTATGAAGCGCTGCTTAACAAAGGCGTTGAGGCTTACCTGCCCCTGCAGCGGCAGCTTAAGCAGTGGAGCGACCGTAAAAAATGGGTGGACGAGCCTTTAATTAAATCGTACCTGTTTGTAAA
The DNA here is from genome assembly GCA_964241965.1 of uncultured Mucilaginibacter sp. Classification (GTDB taxonomy): domain Bacteria; phylum Bacteroidota; class Bacteroidia; order Sphingobacteriales; family Sphingobacteriaceae; genus Mucilaginibacter. The sequence continues at coordinate 21,004 of CAXTAP010000029.1, read as the reverse complement.
AGTACAGGAGCAGCAAAAAACCGAGGTGCTCATGACAAAGGGTATCGCCCGGTTTATTTATTTTTCGGGCAAGGCTGCCAGTATGCCCGAGCAGCAAATTAAGGATTTAAGGCTGCTGCTGACCAGCCCGTACGAACTGGAGGTAACGGAACAGGCCCTGCAGCAGGGCGAAACCGTAAAAATTAAAGCCGGCCCGTTGAAAGGGCTGCAGGCAGAAGTGATAGCCTACAAATCACAAAAGCAGCTGCTGCTGCGGCTGGATAACCTGGGTTATTCTATTATAATAAATGCCGCCGCCTCATTGATTGACCGGCAGTAAACGCATTAATTACTGTAAATTAACTTACAGATTACTAATAAGTTGCAAACCAACATTGTGACTTACGTGGCGAAGCCATGAACTACAAGCAGCTATGTGCAGAATAGCCGGAATAATTTCTGATAATATGCCTAACCGGCTGCTGCAGGGTAAGGTTGAAACCATGTGCCGGGCCCTGCAGCATGGCGGCCCTGATGATGAGGGCATTTTTATGCACACTGACCCTGCACTATGCTTTGGGCATCGCCGGCTATCCATCATTGATTTAAGCGCCAACGGGCATCAGCCAATGGCTGATGCCCGCAAGCTGGCATGGATCACCTTTAACGGCGAAATATATAATTATACCGAACTCAGGCAGGAGTTGCATAAACTCGGCGCCCGGTTTATTACGGCTACGGATACTGAGGTTATTCTGCAAGCCTATCTTAACTGGGGGCAGGCCGCCTTTGCCAGGCTGCGGGGTATGTTTGCCTTTGCTCTGTATGATACTGTGCAGCAGCTTTCCTACCTGGTGCGCGATGAAAGCGGCATTAAACCCCTGTATTATTGTGCTGAATCGCAGCAGCTTAGTTTTGCATCAGAAGTAAGGGCGTTGCAGCAGGCAGGCATTGCCAAAGCGGCCGATGATGCCTGGAAGATAAACTTCCTGGCCTATGGCCATATACCTGAACCTTATACTACCTTAAAAAATGTATTCAGCCTGCCGAAAGGCAGTTATTTGTGCTGGCATCATAACAGCGGCAAGTTCACCATCAAAGAATTTACATCAGCGCCCCGCACCCCCCTTATAACCAACGCCGATGAAGCAAGGCAGCTTATTGCCGGCTCACTCCAGAAGGCTGTAAAACGGCAGCTGATTTCAGACGCTCCGGCGGGGGTGTTTTTGAGCGGAGGCATTGATTCGAGCCTGCTTTCGCTGCTGGCTAATGCTGTACAGGGCAAGCAGGCAATGCAGTACATCTCTATTTATTTTAACGAGGAGCAGTACAGTGAGCAGCAGTATCAGCATTTAATTGGTCAGCAGCTTTCAGGCAGGCAGCATGCGTACCTGGTAACTCAAAATGATTTTGAAACCTGCCTGCCGGAGGTTATCAGCAGCATGGACATGCCCACCACCGATGGCATCAACACCTGGTTTATCAGTAAGTATGCAAGCCAGAGCGGATTGAAAACTGTGCTGTCCGGCTTAGGGGCTGATGAATTGTTTGGCGGTTATCCCTCCTTTAAAAGGATAAAATATATTAATTACTTAAAGCGCCTGCCATCAAAACTGCTTAACAGGCTTGCGGGTTTGAGCAATACTGGTTATAAGCGCCTTTCTTTTTTAACTGTCAATCATCCCCTGGCGGAGTACCTGTTTCTGCGCGGTATTTATACGCCTGCCGAGATTGCCGGATTGCTGAGCATCAGCGTTCGGCAGGTGGAAGATGCTCTGTTCAGCCGGCCTGTAAGCGTACCTGAAGATATGACCGGTGCGGCTAAAGCCGGCTGGCTCGAAACCAATTTCTACATGCAGAATCAGCTGCTGCGCGATACCGATATAATGAGCATGAGCCATGGCCTTGAAGTCAGGGTTCCTTATCTGGATGAAGATTTTACGGCGGCGGTTAAAAGCATAGTGCCGGCATTGCGTTTTTCATCGCCGCCTGTAAAGAAAATGCTGGCCGAAAGCTTTAAGGGCTTACTGCCCGGGGCTATTTCCAACAGGCCTAAGATGGGGTTCAGCTTTCCGTTGCAGCAGTGGATGAATATCCATCCTGAGATCGGCAATGAAGATTTTTATACTTCAAAGCCGGCAAAAAAAATAATCGGGCAATTTAAGGCGGGTCAGCTTCACTGGTCGAAGGCGTTCGCCCTGTATCAATTGCAGCATCATGCCTGAAAATATACTGCTGCTTACCCTGCAAACATTTAGTACCACCGGCGGCATCCAAAAAATGACCCGTACGCTGGGTTATTCGCTAAGCCAGCTTGCCAGGGTAAAGGTCTGCAAATTTAACCTTTGGTCATTATATGATAGTCAGGCTTCGCTGCTTGATCAATACGTACCCGAACACAGCTTTAAAGGTTTTGGCAACTTCAGGCTGCGGTACGCCTGGCAACTGCTGACAGCATCAAGGCAAACCAGTCATTTAATATTAACCCATATCAACCTGGCATTATTTGGCGTGATGGTAAAGGCAGTCAACCCTAAATGTAAAATTTACCTCATTGCGCATGGCATTGAGGTTTGGCGCCCGCTAAGCTTTATTCAAACCCTGCTGTTAAAAAAGTGCCATAAAATTTTGTGTGTAAGCACTTATACCCGGCAGCAGTTAGTTAAGCTTCATCAAACTGCATTAACCCAAACCGTTGTGCTTAACAATGCCTTAGATCCGTTTACAAAGCTGCCTGCTGATTTTGCCAGGCCGGCCGGCCTTACCGAACGTTATGCTGTAAAAGCTGATGAACAAATTATATTCACCCTTACCAGGCTGTCATCAGCAGAACAGTATAAGGGATACGAAAAGGTGATAGAGGCTGTGGCCAGGATCAAGGATTCGTTTCCGCACATCAGGTACATATTGGCGGGCCGGTATGATGCGGTTGAAGCCTCACGTATTCATGAACTCATTAATAAGTTCAAAGTAAACAGGCAGGTAACAGTAACGGGCTTTATTGATGACAGCGAGCTAACAGACCACTTCTTGCTGGCCGACCTGTTTATACTGCCCAGCAAGGGGGAAGGTTTCGGGCTGGTTTATATTGAAGCGCTGGCCTGCGGCCTGCCCGTAATCAGCGGTAATGCCGATGGCAGCGCAGATGCCATCAGGCATGGCGAACTGGGGCAAAGCGTTGATGCAGACAGCATTGAAGCCATTGAGCAGGCTATTAAACAGCATTTAAGCAGGCCGCTGACCGCTGAAAGGAGAAAATTACTGCAAAACACCTGCAACAATTATTTTAACGAGCAGCAGTACCGCGAGAAACTATGGAATATATTAACCGATGAACGAACAGCAGCCTGATTACTGGGATTATGAGGTAACTGCCGGCAGCCATGCGCTTGACCTTAAACTAAGGGAAACCTGGGAGTACCGGGACTTGCTGCTGCTGCTGGTGCGGCGCGATTTTGTGTCCTTCTACAAGCAGACCATTTTGGGGCCGGTGTGGTTTTTTGTACAGCCCATTATAACTATTATTTTTTATACGGTAGTGTTTGGCAAACTGGCCGGCATACCTACCGATGGCGTACCCCAGCCGCTTTTTTATCTGGCAGGCACCATCATCTGGAATTATTTTTCCGACTGCCTCACTAAAACATCCACAGTGTTCAGGGATAATGCTTCGGTGATGGGCAAGGTATATTTTCCCAGGCTCATTATGCCGCTGAGCATTGTTATTTCAAACTTAATCAGGTTCGGGGTTCAGTTTTTACTGTTTGCTGTGTTGATGATCTGGTTTAAAATGAAAGGCGCCGCAGTAATGCCTGATGTTTACATTCTGCTGTTTCCGCTGCTTATTATATTGATTGCCGCGCAGGGCCTGGGATTAGGTATGATAATTTCGGCTGTAACCACCAAATACCGCGATTTGGCCTTTGTGGTATCCTTTGGCGTTCCGCTGCTGATGTACGCAACCACAGTAATCTACCCGCTATCAGCCATCGAAAACAAGTATCCGGCTTACGCCTGGATGGTTAAATATAATCCTGTTACGGCCATTATGGAAACCTTCAGGTATGGATTTCTGGGCAAGGGAGCCTTTAGCTGGGATCTGCTGGGCTACAGCAGCCTGACAACCCTATTTATTGTAACAGCCGGCATACTGGTTTTTAACCGGGTAGAAAAAACGTTTGTTGATACCGTATAATGCTTCGCACTGATATTTTTGCCGGTTATTTCAAATAACCCCGGATGAAAAAAAAGAGTATTGATTTCAGGATACCTGCTATGGCTCTCAGGGCGCATAGCGCTTATCAACCCATCAGGTTTCTGGTATTGTTTACGGTGCTGTTTCTGCTGTTTTATTATTTTAACATAGGTTTTTTGAGCCTTACCTCGCATGGCAGGCATTACAGTGAATTCTGGTCTCATCATTTCAATTATATACACTGGCTGCGCCGGGGGCTGCTCATAAGCACTGCACAGGTTTTAGCATGGCTGGGCTTTGCCTCGGTAACTAATGAATATCAGTTACTGGTAGCAGGCAGGGGAATTATCCACTTGTTATATACCTGCTTAGGCTTCGGGCTGATGAGTTTTTTTGCGGCCTTTGTGCTCGCCTACCCCAAAACAGCCAGGCAAAAATTATGGTTCCTGTTTACAGGTTTGGCTACAATACAAATTTTAAACGTTATTCGGTTTGTGCTTTTAGCGCTGTACTGGAAAGGTAATACAACTCATATTGCCGATCATCATACTATATTTAACTTTATCATTTATATATTGATGCTGCTGTGCCTGTACCTTTGGGTGAAGCATTCCAAAAAATCAAAACCTGCCTATGCCGGCTGATTTGTCGGTATATAACAATCATCCTTATCATCCGGGCGGCAACTGGCTGAAAAGGATTTTGTGGCTTTATGTAAACGCCGTTATTTTTAAAACCGGTTTACTGCCGGCTACTGGTATAAAGCGCGGGCTGCTTAAGCTGTTCGGCGCAAAGGTTGGCAGGCAGGTAGTTGTTAAGCCGGGCGTAAGCATTAAATACCCCTGGCTGCTTGCTATTGGCGATTACAGCTGGATAGGCGAAGATGTATGGATCGACAATCTTGTACAGGTAACCATTGGCAGCCACGTCTGCCTGTCGCAGGGTGCATTGCTGCTTACCGGCAATCACAACTATAAAAAACCGGCATTCGACCTGATAACCGGAAGCATTATATTACAGGACGGCGTATGGATTGGTGCAAAGGCCGTTGTTTGCCCTGCTGTTACAGCAGGCAGCCATGCTGTGCTAACAGCCGGCTCCATAGCTACTGCTGATCTGTTACCCTACAGCATCTATCAGGGCAACCCCGCCCTGAAAATCCGCGAACGCCATATCGGCTGAATTCTTATTTTTGCGGTTCATCTGCTAAACACTGTTTCATGACCCTAACCAAAAACGGCCTGCTGCCAAAGCTGGTGCTGATGATAACGGCATTGGCTACCATAGCCTTAGGCATTAATGCCTGGTACAATCCGCCGGCCATTTATCCCGACCCCAGCTGGGGCTTTCAGGTGCTGCGCGGTATGCTGATGGGCGGCGGCTTTAACAGGCTGCCCATGCCCAGCCAGGACGATATGGCCAAAACAACATTTAATTTTTTAACCTGGTGGTCGCCGGGGCAGTACCTGGTTCCTTACTTTTTTAAATCATTGTTTCGCTTAAATTTCGGGCAGGCATCAGTTATCACCTCAACGGTGTGCGAACTGACAGGTATAACCGGTCTGTACATCTTTTTCAAGAAGATTGGTTTCAGCCGCATGGTGGCTGCCCTCAGTATCGCTTTCATTGCCAGCCAGCAGTTCTATTTTATCCCTTATGTATTTTATAATGGCGGCGAGGTGCTACTGTTCGCCTTTTCGGGCTGGTTTCTGTACGGCTGTTATGTTTACAGCAGGCCCGGCCTGCCTTTAATCTTGTTTGTGTTATCAGCCGGCTGGATAGGCTTTATCTGCAAATCATCGTTTATGTGGGTGTATGCTGCCGGACTATTATGCCTGTGGATAAACATCAGCCAGGCAGAGACGAAATTTTGGAAATGGATACAAAACGGCATTTGGATTGGTGTACCTGCAGTTGCATCGCTGGCTTGCATCTACTTCTTCTATCTGTCTAAAGGCGACAATCCTGCCTCCGGCGGCAAAGGAATGAAATTTACACTGGAGGCGCTGACCTTCCCGCTGTCCTCTCCTGTATTATCCGGTTTTTCAATAGATGAGATCACCAACGGGCTGCTTTATCATCCCGACGGGTCAATGTTCAGCCTGCTGCAAACACATATCATCCTGTTAATCCTTGCCTTGCTGAGCATTGCCATAGTAGTTGCCATATGGTACCTTATACCTTACCGGCCCTATAAATTTGCGCTTACCGTATTTTATGCTGTTGCTGTACTTTTCTTTGGTTCGGCATTTCTGCACCAGCTTGCCATTTCTTACGAGGGGCGGCACTTCAGAATAGTAGGGTTACTGGCTGTGCCGGGAATAGTTTACCTGCTCGGCAGAACCGGGCTGGTTTTTCGGGCCTTGTCCGGGTTGATATGGGTTGGCCTGGCTATCATCGGTTTTAAGTTTTTAGCAGGCGGAAAGGCGATCAACAAGGAAAGCGCTCATGGCCCATCAGGCATTACACAGCAGTTTATTGACCAGCCGGCACTGGATTACCTGATTCAATTAGACAGGCAGCAGCGCCATATTACCTTTGCTTTCATCAGCGCCGATATTGGTTTGGAAATACAGCATAACCGGATTATTACGCTCGAACCTGTCGGGCCGGATATTAAGTTGAATTATGAGGACTATATTTACAGCGGCCATGCCGGCCCCTTGTATATATTGCTGCCTATGGATTATTCTACCAACAGCAAGGCGGCCATACTTACCAAATGCTTTCCGGATTACCCCAACTTTAAGGCAACAAAGTTAAGTGATGATTATATTTTGTACTCGGCAGCCCCTTAACCCCCTGAAGGGAGACTGATAGCCTTCCAGAGCATATCTTTCAGTTCAACCAGCCCCTTTTGCGCAATGGAAGAAATGAACACAGCCGGAATGTCTTCAGGCAGTTCACGGCTCATCTCCTGCTGCAGTTCCTCATCCAGCAGATCTGATTTGGTAATAGCCAGCACCCGCGGCTTATGCATCAGTTCGGGGTTGTAATCTTCCAGTTCGTGCAGCAGAATACTGTATTCCTCCTGCAGCGTCCGGGTGGTATCTGCGGGTATCATAAACAGCAGTACCGAATTACGCTCAATATGGCGTAAAAACCGGTAACCTAATCCCTTGCCCCTGGAGGCGCCCTCGATGATACCCGGAATATCAGCCATTACAAAGGATTTATTGTTGCGGTAGGCCACAATACCTAAATTAGGCACAATGGTGGTGAACGCATAATCCGCTATTTCGGGCCTGGCAGCCGATACTACAGAAAGCAGGGTTGACTTGCCGGCATTAGGAAAACCCACCAAACCCACATCGGCCAGCAATTTCAGCTCCAGCACATTCCATACTTCCTGGCCGGGCTCGCCGGGCTGGGCAAAACGCGGCGTTTGCTGCGTGGGCGATTTAAAGTGCCAGTTACCCAGGCCGCCGCGCCCGCCGGGCGTTAATATTTTGGTTTCCCCGTCCTTAGTGATTTCAAATACAACTTCCCCGGTTTCGGCATCCCTGGCAATAGTACCCAGCGGAACCTCCAGTATATCGTCTTTACCGGTTTTACCGGTTTGCAGGGCCGCACCGCCGCTTTCACCGTTGCCGGCAATTACATGTTTACGGTACTTAAGGTGCAGCAGCGTCCATAACTGGGCGTTACCCTTAACAACTACATGCCCGCCCCTGCCGCCATCGCCGCCGTCGGGCCCGCCTTTGGCGGTGGTCTTATCGCGATGCAAATGCGCAGAGCCAGCCCCGCCGTGCCCCGACCGGCAGCAGATTTTTACGTAATCAACAAAATTTGAACCTTGGGACATGAGGGTGATTAAGCAATCGGAAAAGCCGGCAAACCGGAAGTCCGGATAAAGTAAATTTGATTATTAATCCGTATTTGAAGAATGAAGCAGCCCTGTCAAGGGAAGAGTTAGAGAAAGCTTGCTCTTTCGTTTCTTCCTGATGATGCGCGTTTCAATGCAATCATAACGCTGCAATCACCTTTCAGGCTAACTAATCTTCAAAAGGTATTGACCACCTCACAAACGCCGTTGAATATATCATCAATAGAGCCAACGCCGTTGATGCTGGTGTACTTGCCCTGGTGTTTGTAATATTCAGCAACCGGCGCTGTTTTTTCATGATACTCCCTGATTCGCTTGTGAATAATTTCAGGGTTGGCATCGTCCGGGCGGCCCGATTCACGGCCGCGTAGCAGCAAACGGTGATGCAGCTGTTCAGTTTCTACCTCCAAGGCGATCATACCCGATATTTGCGCTGCCTTTGATTTCAGCAGTACATCGAGCGCTTTAGCCTGAGCCACCGTGCGCGGGAAACCATCGAAAATAAACCCCTTAGCTTCTTTGTTGGCATCCAGCTTGTTACTGATCATCCCGATAACCACTTCATCGGGCACCAAAATACCGGCATCCATCAGCTTTTTAGCTTCCAGCCCTAATGTGGTTCCCTGTGCGATTTCATTGCGCAGCAAATCACCCGTGGAAAGGTGTACAAGATGATATTGATCAATAAGTTTTTGTGACTGTGTACCCTTCCCGGCTCCGGGCGGACCAAACAATACCAAGTTCAGCATCCTTTGATTTTAAATTAAAAAGCCTTTCAGTACAACACGGAAAGGCTTAAGCAAATGTGCACTCGAAGGGAGTCGAACCCCTAACCTTCTGATCCGTAGTCAGATGCTCTATCCAATTGAGCTACGAGTGCTTTTTTACGGACTGCAAAAATAGGATAACTTTTTAATCCGTCAAATTTTTTTTGAACTTACCTTACCGCCTCTGCAATGGCATCAAAGTCGGGCAAATCGCCGGCTGACTCCAGTACTTCAGCATAAATTACCTGCTGATTTTCGTCCAGAACAAAGGCTGCCCTCTTTGATACGCCTTTCATGCCAAAAGCAAATTCATCGTACAAAGCGCCGTAAGCTGCAGAAACATCCTTATTAAAGTCAGACAGCAGCTGAAACTGATAGTTATTTTCCTCTTTAAACTTAGCTAATGTGAAAGGCGAATCAACTGATATACCCAAAACCTGTGCATTCAGCTGTGTATAGTAGTCGAGATTATCGCGCATGGTGCATAGCTGGGTTGTGCACACGCTGGTAAAAGCCATCGGGAAAAAATGGATAATTATTTTATGCCCCTGGAAATCGCTCAGTGAAACTTCCTTTAAATCTGAAGAGGTTAGCGTGAACGCGGGTGCCTGCTGGCCTGGTTGAATTGACATGATTAGTTTGATTTGCTGCAAAAAAAGGCTAAAAATACCACATGTACAGGCAAGCTGCGGATTTTTACAATTACCTGTCCGAAAACGCAAAAACAATGGTTTACAAACCTGATGGATTTAGGCCGGGCAGCTTCAAACATTAGGCTATGCTTAAAAGTTAATCAGCCATAATAAAGCTAACATGAAAGCAGTAATAATAACACAGCCGGGCGGGCCGGAAGTTTTGAAGATGACTGAACAGGATCAGCCTTATCCTGATAGCGGGCAGGTACTGATTAAGGTTGCCGCAGCAGGCGTTAACCGGCCCGACGTGGCTCAGCGCAAAGGTAACTACCCGCCCCCGGCTGATGCGCCGCAGGATATACCCGGGCTGGAAGTGGCCGGCACTATTGTTGCCCTGGGCGATGGCGTTACCCGGTGGAAGGCCGGCGATGAGGTTTGCGCCCTGCTGGCTGGCGGCGGCTATGCCGAGTACTGCCTGGCGCCGCAGCAGCAATGCCTGCCTAAGCCCGATGGCCTTACCTTCAAAGAGGCGGCCTCACTGCCCGAAACCTTTTTTACTGTATGGAGCAATGTTTTTGACCGGGCCAACCTTAAACCCGGCGAAAGCCTGCTGGTGCATGGCGGCAGCAGCGGCATAGGCGTAACAGCCATACAACTGGCTGCTGTACTTGGCAGCAAGGTTTATGTAACCGCAGGCAGTGATGGAAAATGCCGTTTCTGCGAAAAACTAGGCGCGGCCAAAGCCATTAATTATAGTACAGAAAACTTTGAAGAGGCAATTAAAGAGCTAACTCATTATAAAGGCGTAAACGTTATACTCGATATGATAGGCGGCAGCTATGCCCCTGCCAACCTCAACTGCCTGGCCGAAGACGGGCGGCTGGTAATGATTAATACCACCAAAGGCAAGGATGCAGTGATGGACCTATCGCTGCTGATGCGAAAGCGGCTGACTGTTACCGGCTCTGCATTGCGTGCCCGCGATGAGGATTTTAAGGGCAGCATTGCCCGGGCACTGGAGGAAAAGGTATGGCCGCTGATTGAAACAGGGCAGATTAAACCGGTTATTGACAAAGTTTTCAATGCGCATGATGCTGCCGGCGCCCACCGCCTGATGGAAAGCAGCACCCACATAGGTAAAATAGTGCTCGATTTTGAACGGATATAGTGATCAGGAGTCAGGGGCAGCAAATGCAGGGCATACGTGCAAAATCTTTCGGCAGGCTATTTAATAATTGGCAGAAAACCTTATCTTTGCAGCCTGAAATAGCGTACTTTTTGCAAGTTGCGCTACTTTTGTAAACTCTTAAAAAATACCAGGTTATATATGCCAAACATTGGAAAAATATCACAAATCATTGGTCCGGTAGTTGACGTAAACTTCAGCGATGATGCTCATTTGCCCCGAATTTATGATGCGCTTGAGATTGTTAAAGGTAACGGGCAAAAAATTGTTTTAGAGGTACAGCAGCATCTGGGCGAAGACCGGGTACGTGCCATTGCGATGGACTCGACTGACGGTTTGCTTCGCGGTATGCCGGTTACCGATCTGGAATCGCCCATTCGCATGCCGATTGGCGATGACATTAAGGGCCGTGTATTCAACGTAGTTGGTGCCGCTATTGATGGCATTGAACAGCTGGATACCCTGAACGGTCGCCCCATCCATAACAACCCGCCAAGATTTGAGGATCTTTCAACCGAAACTGAGGTATTGTTCACCGGTATAAAAGTAATCGACCTGCTAGAGCCTTATGCTAAAGGCGGTAAAATCGGCCTGTTTGGTGGTGCAGGCGTAGGTAAAACCGTATTGATACAGGAGCTGATTAATAATATTGCCAAGGCTTATTCAGGCTTGTCGGTATTTGCCGGCGTAGGTGAGCGCACCCGCGAAGGGAACGATTTGCTGCGTGAAATGCTGGAATCGGGCATTATCAAATACGGTGATGAATTTATGCATTCTATGGAGAGCGGCGGCTGGGATTTATCCAAAGTAAATAAGGATGATTTAAAGGATTCAAAAGCAACCTTTGTATTCGGGCAGATGAACGAGCCGCCAGGTGCACGTGCGCGCGTAGCCTTATCAGGCTTAACTATCGCCGAGTATTTCAGGGATGGAGACAGCGAAGGCAAGGGCCGCGATATTCTCTTTTTCATCGATAATATCTTCCGCTTTACGCAAGCTGGCTCCGAAGTATCAGCATTGCTGGGCCGTATGCCATCGGCCGTAGGTTACCAGCCAACGCTGGCCACCGAAATGGGTATGATGCAGGAGCGTATTACTTCAACCAAACGCGGTTCCATCACTTCAGTGCAGGCCGTATATGTACCTGCGGATGACTTGACCGACCCTGCGCCGGCTACAACTTTTGCTCACCTGGATGCTACTACCGTATTATCGCGTAAAATTGCAGAATTAGGTATTTACCCTGCGGTTGACCCCCTTGACTCTACCTCACGCATCCTGAGCGCAGCTGTATTGGGTGATGAACACTATAATACTGCACAGCGCGTAAAGGAAACTTTGCAGCGCTATAAGGAACTCCAGGACATTATTGCCATCCTGGGTATGGATGAATTATCGGAAGAGGACCGGCTGGTTGTATCGCGTGCGCGCCGTGTGCAGCGCTTCCTGTCGCAGCCTTTCCATGTAGCCGAGCAGTTTACCGGCTTAAAGGGCGTGCTGGTTGATATTAAGGAAACCATTAAAGGCTTTAACATGATTATGGACGGTGAAGTGGATGAATATCCCGAAGCTGCCTTTAACCTGGTTGGCAGCATTGAAGATGCCATTGAGAAAGGTAAAAAGCTGTTAGCAGAAGCCAACGCATAATTCAAATATGAGACATCAGATGTGAGATACGGGACAAAAAGGCAATTGGCAAATCAATTATCCTGTATCCCGCATCTTGCATCTCACATCTACTTTAAGCATGACATTAGAAATTCTTACTCCTGATAAAAAAGTTTTTGAAGGCGAGGTGAATTCGGTAACTGTACCGGGTAGTATGGGTTCATTTGAAATACTGAATAACCATGCGCCTATCATTTCTACTTTGGAAGATGGCAAATTAACGGTACGCGGTGCCGGCAAAGAAGATGTTTTTTTAATTAAGGGCGGCGTTGTTGAAGCCTCTAACAACAAGGTGATGGTGCTGGCCGAAGGCATAACCCACCGCTAACCATTGCAGGCTTATCCTAATATCTGCATCTGTTTAAATTGCCTCATAATTACCGGCAGTATTAATATTTTTGGTTAAGGCACAGGAAATTGGTAGTTAAAAAATACTCATCTGCTTCAGTATAACGGCCGATCGGCTGTAAGCCGATTGGTGTGATACGGTATATTTTAAAGTTTCGGCTTTCAAAATAATTCCAGTAATCCTGAAAGTAGGTTTTAGTATCTATATTACATCCGCCAAACTCAAACTGGATGGCCTTGGTTTTATGTATTGCCTCGCCTAAGCCCATCAGCACATTAAGTTCGTGCCCCTCCACATCTATTTTTATAAAATCTATATCACGCTCGTTAAGCGTGCTATGCCAGTAATCGTCTAAACGTATTGTTTCAACCGGCTCTGAGTAGTCAAATTCAATGTTCAGGTGAGCTAAGTTCCTTTGAGTTAAACTCGCCAGTCCCGATCCCGGCGCATTAGCATATAGCACTGCTGTGCTGCGACTATTGGAAACAGCAAGCCGGTTTATCTTAATTTTATCATCTTCTTTAAACTTATTTACAAGCGTAGCGTAGTGGTGAACAGAAGGTTCAAATACATGAATCTCCATATCAGCAAATATTTTTCTTAGCTCTGCGGTATAATTGCCCAGGTTGCCCCCAATGTCTATTCCCAGCCCCGGCTGCTTCAATATCTTCTTTAAACAGCTTACCTCCTGCTTAATGGTTGAGGATCCCCATCCTTTCCCCTGGTATTTTGCACAAAGCTGCTCAACTTTTGATAAGAATTTGTAAATCATGCCGCTTCAGTATAACGATATACAATTATACAACTAAATAGCAAACCAAATCAGCCTGAAAGTTTACCATGATAACCCGAAAAATGCAATTAATCCGCGTTGCCTGCCTTAATTACAAGGGTATGAATCATCAAACTTGTTTAATAAAAAGCTGGTATGCGGCCTTGCAATGCTATGATTCTCAATGTTTACTATGCACGCATACTATCCATACTAAAAACCAATTTTAATTTTAGTATAAACGTATTAGAATAATATTATTAATTAAACAAAATTTACATAATATTATTTCAATATTTAATAATTATCAGAATTAAATACTTTGTTAAAAAATAAGATATAGCTATTGATGCTTTTAGGAAAGGTATCTACCTTACCAATAACAACTGTTGGATATTATGCCGGCAGCTGAACACGGCATTAACCACAATTCGGATACTCTAAAAACATACGTTTCAAAATGGCACATGATACCAGTCAGATACTGAATGCAGAGTTAAATAAATACAGTAAAACGCTGACTGCCGATCCTACCCAGCCTGCGGCACAGGCCATGTTATATGGCATCGGCCTCACTGATGACGATATGCAAAAGGCACAGGTAGGCGTGGCCAGCATGGGTTATGATGGCAATACCTGCAACATGCACCTTAACGATTTGGCCAAGCTGGTAAAGCAGGGCATTTGGGATGAAGAACTGGTTGGGCTAATTTTTAACACCATTGGTGTTAGCGACGGGATGAGCAACGGTACCGACGGTATGCGCTATTCGCTGGTAAGCCGCGACGTTATTGCCGATTCCATCGAGGCCGTTTGCGGCGCGCAGTATTACGATGGTTTAATTACCCTGCCGGGCTGCGATAAAAATATGCCAGGCTCGGTAATGGCAATGGGCCGGCTGAACCGCCCGTCCATTATGGTGTATGGCGGTACCATTAAGCCAGGCCATTACAAAGGCGAAGATTTAAACATTGTTTCGGCCTTTGAAGCGCTGGGCAAAAAAATTGCCGGGCAGCTTGATGAAACAGATTTTAAGGAAATTATAAAGCATGCCTGCCCCGGCGCAGGCGCCTGCGGCGGTATTTACACGGCTAACACGATGGCCGCAGCTATTGAAGCCTTGGGCATGAGTTTGCCTTACTCCTCCTCTAACCCGGCCTTGAGCGACGAGAAAAAGGCCGAATGCCTGGCAGCCGGTAAAGCCATTAAGGTATTGCTTGAACGCGACATCAAGCCCAGCGACATCATGACGCGTGAGGCATTTGAAAACGCCATTACCGTAATTATGGTGCTGGGCGGCTCTACTAACGCTGTGCTGCACCTCATTGCCATGGCCAAAAGCGTAAATGTACCCTTAACGCAGGACGATTTCCAAACCATCAGCAACCGCATTCCGGTACTGGCCGATATGAAGCCGAGCGGCAAATACATGATGGAGGATTTGCATAAGGTGGGCGGCGTACCTGCCGTAATGAAGTACTTGCTAAATAATGGTATGCTGCATGGCAACTGCCTTACCGTTACCGGGCAAACCATTGCAGAGAATCTATCAGGTATTAGTGAGCTCGATTTTGATGCACAAAAGGTGATTGCACCCGTAGAACGCCCCATTAAAGCGACCGGGCACTTACAGATACTATATGGTAACCTGGCCGAAGGCGGAAGCGTAGCCAAAATAACCGGCAAGGAGGGCGAACGCTTTGAAGGCCCGGCCCGGGTTTTTGATGGTGAGCACGATCTTATTGCCGGTATAACAAGCGGCCGCGTAACGGCCGGCGATGTGGTGGTTATCCGCCAGGTTGGGCCGCGGGGGGCGCCCGGCATGCCGGAAATGCTGAAACCTACATCCGCCATTTTTGGCGCAGGTTTGGGCAACTCAGTAGCGCTGATTACTGATGGTCGCTTTTCCGGCGGAACGCACGGCTTTGTTGTAGGCCATATTACGCCCGAAGCTTTTGACGGCGGCTTAATTGCACTGGTACAGGACAACGACCGGATTGAGATAGATGCCGTGAGCAGAATCATCAGCCTCAGGGTAACTGAGGAAGAAATTGCAGAAAGAAGAGCCGGCTGGATTAAACCTCAGCTGAAAGAGAAGAAGGGATTGCTGTATAAATACGCCAAAACGGTGAGTACCGCAGCCCAGGGCTGCGTGACCGATGAAATAGAATAACATCTAATAACCTGATACTTTTAAACAACCGTTAGAGTGAAGAAATATTTGTTAGTGCTGATGCTGGGCTTTGCTGCAAACATGAGTTATGCACAAAGCTATAATACGTTGTTTATGCCCGACAGTACAATTCAATATTCACGGCACGGGTTTTTCAGAACCGGCCGGTTTACAGTTAACGGCCATCAGGAAACCAAAGATCAGATTTTTACAAGATTGATGAACAATCCGGCATCCGCCGGTGAGTTCAATGAATACAAAAGATACAGAAATTTAACTGAATATATGGCTTTGGGAGTTGGATTGTCACTACTTGCTGCAGCGATAGCTAACGGGAATGCAAGTACATTCAAAAATACATCATCTAAAGTATTAGCGGGCGTTGCCTTTGGCTTTATTATCCCCGAAGCAATTTTTGCCGGAAAAAGAAACAAGCATTACAGGCGATCATTTGAACTGTATAATCAACAATATCAATAACGCATCTTACAATAAAAACGAATATGGAAGTTGCACAGGAAACACTTACCGCACCAGAAGTGCAGGAAACCACCCAGGTATCCGGTTCTGTTGCTTTGCTGGAGGCTTTGATTGCCGAAGGAACTGAAACTATATTTGGTTATCCGGGCGGCGCCATTATGCCCATTTATGATGCCCTGTATGATTATCGGGACAAACTAAACCATATCCTGGTGCGCCATGAGCAGGGCGGCATCCATGCCGGGCAGGGTTATGCCCGGTCGTCGGGCAGGGTGGGTGTGGTATTTGCCACCAGCGGCCCGGGCGCAACTAACCTGGTTACCGGCCTAGCCGACGCACAGATTGACAGTACGCCTTTAGTATGCATTACCGGCCAGGTATTTGCCCATCTGTTGGGCACTGATGCTTTTCAGGAAACGGATGTCATCAATATTACCACCCCGGTTACCAAATGGAACTACCAGGTAACCGATGCCGGCGAAATCCCTGAAGCCATAGCCAAAGCATTTTATATTGCCCGAAGCGGCCGGCCAGGCCCGGTGCTGATTGACATTACTAAAAATGCTCAGATACAGAAGTTCGACTATAAAGGATACCAGCCCTGTAATCACATCCGTAGTTACCGGCCAAAGCCGGTAATCCGCCCGCAATTTATTGAGCAGGCCGCAGCGATGATCAATCAGGCTGAAAAACCCTTTGTTATCTGGGGTCAGGGCGTATTGTTAGGCGGTGCAGAGCAGGAATTCAGGGCCTTTATTGAAAAGGCCGGTTTACCTGCCGCCTGGACCATCCTGGGGGTGGATGCCCTGCCAACCGATCATCCTTTAAATGTAGGTATGCTGGGTATGCATGGTAATTATGGCCCCAATGTGCTTACTAACGAGTGCGATGTACTGATAGCCATTGGTATGCGCTTTGACGACCGTGTTACCGGCCGTTTGGATAAGTATGCCCGCCAGGCAAAGGTTATTCATTTAGACATAGACCCGGCAGAAATAGATAAAAACGTAAAGGCAGATGTGCCCGTTTGGGGCGACTGCAAGGAAACCCTGCCCCTGCTGACCCAGCTGATTCAGGAAAAAAATCATGCTGAATGGCTGAACCGATTCCGCCACTTTGGGCGGCAGGAAACCGAAGCATTGATTGATGCCGAACTCCACCCGCAAGCCGGCGAAATGACGATGGGTGAGGTAATTGATCAGCTGAATCAATTAACCAAAGGCGATGCTATTATTGTAAGCGATGTGGGTCAGCACCAGATGGTAGCCTGCCGTTATGCCAAATTTAATCAGAGCCGCAGCAACATTACCAGCGGCGGCCTGGGCACTATGGGCTTTGCCCTGCCTGCGGCCATTGGGGCTAAGTTTGGCGCTCAGAACCGCACAGTGGTAGCCGTTATCGGCGATGGCGGCTTTCAGATGACTATACAAGAGCTGGGCACCATTATGCAAAGCGGCGTTGATGTAAAGATTATCATTCTGAATAACCGTTTCCTGGGTATGGTACGCCAGTGGCAGGAATTATTTAACGAGCGCAGGTACTCCTTTGTTGATATTCAAAGCCCCGACTTTGTGCAGGTAGCCCGGGGTTATGATATTGCCGGCCAGCGTATTGAAGACAGGGATGACCTGACCTCTGCCTTATCCGCCATGCTGAGCCATAAAGGTTCGTACCTGCTTGAAGTTATGGTAACCAAAGAGAACAACGTGTTCCCAATGGTACCACAGGGATGCAGTGTAAGCGAAATCAGGTTGAAATAAAGGCTTTGATATTTAACGTGATATAAAATCAAGTAATGGAAAATCAACATACAGCGAGGCAGGAATATAACATTACGGTTTACACAGAGAACCAGATAGGCTTGCTGAGCCGCATCGCCATTATTTTTACGCGCCGAAAAATCAACATTGACAGCCTGAATACTTCGCCTTCCGAAATTGAGAGCATACACCGCTTCAACATAGTAATTACTGAAACTGAAGAGGTGGTACGGAAGCTGTCGCGCCAGATTGAGAAGCAGGTGGAAGTGCTGAAGGTTTATTATCACACTAATGCCGATGTAATATGGCAGGAAATGGCCTTATACAAGGTGCCTACCGATGTAATTGCCGAAAAGGCAAGCGTTGAGCGCCTGCTGCGCGAAAACGGCGCCCGCGCGGTAGTTATCCGCAAGGATTATATTGTGTTTGAAACTACCGGGCATCGGGAGGAAACGGACAATCTCATCAATGTATTGCAGCCTTACGGCCTGATTGAATTTGTACGCAGTGCACGGGTAGCCATTATTAAAGGCAGCGAAGGCTTTAACTCCAAACTGCGGGAATTTGAGTTACTGGAACCGGGTGAGGATGTTAATGAAAATCAGTATTTAAACCAGGGCCGAAAAGTATTTACGATGTGAAGCTTTT
>CAXTAP010000029.1:0-2466 GCA_964241965.1 uncultured Mucilaginibacter sp. | reverse complement strand
TAAAAACAAACCCATGGCAAAACTAAATTTCGGCGGTACAGAAGAAAATGTAGTAACCCGCGAGGAATTCCCGCTATCAAAGGCACAGGAAGTTTTAAGCAACGAAACTATAGCAGTAATCGGTTACGGCGTACAGGGCCCCGGTCAGGCGCTGAATCAAAAGGACAACGGCATCAACGTTATTGTTGGCCAGCGCAAGGGTTCAAAAAGCTGGGATAAGGCCGTAAGCGATGGCTTTGTACCCGGTGAAACTTTGTTTGAAATTGAGGATGCCCTGGCAAAGGGAACCATCATTTGTTACCTGCTGAGCGATGCTGCCCAGATTGAACTTTGGCCAACGGTTAAAAAGCATCTAACGCCCGGTAAGGCCCTGTATTTTTCGCATGGCTTTGGCATCACCTTTAAGGAGCAAACCGGCATCGTTCCTCCTGCTGATGTGGACGTGTTTCTGGTAGCGCCTAAAGGCTCCGGCACCTCATTGCGCCGTATGTTTTTACAAGGCCGAGGGCTAAATTCAAGCTATGCCATTTTTCAGGATGCTACCGGCAAGGCCTGGGATCGGGTTATTGCCCTGGGTATTGCAGTAGGCAGCGGCTATCTGTTCGAAACTAATTTTAAAAAGGAAGTTTACAGCGATTTAACCGGTGAGCGCGGTACGCTGATGGGCTGCATCCAAGGCATATTTGCCGCGCAGTATGATGTGCTGCGCAGTAAAGGGCATACGCCATCAGAAGCCTTTAATGAAACGGTGGAAGAATTAACCCAGTCATTAATGCCTTTAGTTGCCGAAAACGGTATGGATTGGATGTATGCCAATTGCTCAACCACGGCACAGCGCGGCGCTCTGGATTGGTGGAAAAAATTCCGTGATGCTACCAAGCCCGTATTTGAAGAGCTTTACGAGAGCGTAGCTTCCGGTAAGGAATCGCAGCGCTCCATTGACTCAAACAGCCAGCCGGATTACCGCGAAAAACTGGATGCTGAATTAAAGGAACTGCGTGATAGCGAACTATGGCAGGCAGGCAAAACCGTACGCAGTTTAAGGCCGGAAAACCAGGCGGTAGAGGCTTAATTTTTCAGTATTGGATATGAGTGTCAGTAGCATGACATTTGCAGGACTACTTACTTGCTACTCAATACTAACTACTTGATACTATAAAACAATGGGACAAACATTATTTGATAAAATCTGGGATGCGCATGTGGTAAGCAGCAAAGAGGGGTTCCCGGACATATTGTACATTGATACGCATTTTATACACGAAGTAACCAGTCCGCAGGCTTTTGACGGCTTGCGCGAACGGGGCCTGCCCGTGTTTCGCCCCCGGCAAACGGTGGCCACAGCAGACCATAATGTACCCACCTGGGATCAGCACCTGCCCATCAAGGAAGAACTGTCCCGCTACCAGGTAGATATGCTCACCAAAAATTGTGCTGAATTCGGTATAGACCTTTTTGGCCTGGGCCATCCCTTTCAGGGCATAGTGCATGTCATCGGCCCGGAGCTGGGCATCACCCGGCCGGGCTGCACCTACGTATGCGGCGACAGCCATACTTCCACGCACGGCGCCTTTGGCGCTATTGCCTTTGGCATAGGCACTTCGCAGGTAGAACAGGTGCTTGCTACCCAGTGCCTATTGCAGCAGCGCCCCAGGCGCATGAAGATTGAGGTGAACGGCCGCCTGCAAAAGGGCGTAGGCGCCAAGGATATTATTCTGTATATCATCTCGCAAATATCGGCAGCGGGAGGCACCGGTTATTTTGTGGAGTATGCCGGTGATGCCATCCGTTCGCTCAGCATGGAGGGGCGCATGACTATCTGTAACATGAGTATCGAGATGGGTGCCCGCGGCGGCCTGATTGCGCCCGACGAAACCACCATCAATTACGTAAAGGGCCGCGAGTTTGCCCCAACCGGTGAGGCCTGGGACAAGGCTGCGGCTTACTGGCAAACCTTATACTCCGATGCGGATGCAGAGTTCGACAAGGAATTGTACTTCAATGCTGAAGATATAGAGCCCATGATTACCTATGGTACCAATCCGGGTATGGGTATCGGCATTACCCATCATGTGCCCCAAACCCATTCCTTTGATTTTAAGGAGCAGGAATCCTACCAGAAAGCCCTGCAATATATGGGCCTGCATGATGATGAACAGCTACTGGGCAAGCCGGTTGATTATGTATTTATCGGCAGTTGCACCAACTCCCGCATTGAGGATTTAAGGCAGGTAGCTGCATTTGTACAGGGCAAGCATAAAGCCGACCATGTAACCGTTTGGGTGGTTCCCGGCTCTAAGCAGGTACAATTACAAGCTATAGCTGAGGGTTTGGATAAAGTATTTGAAGCTGCAGGTTTCCCGCTACGCGAACCGGGCTGCAGCGCCTGCCTGGGCATGAATGAGGATAAAATTCCGGCTGGCAAATATTGCGTATCTACCTCTAACCGCAACTTTGAAGGCAGGC
>CAXTAP010000028.1:13776-35816 GCA_964241965.1 uncultured Mucilaginibacter sp. | reverse complement strand
AGTCCTGAGCCATGCGTACCATGGTATCATAAACAGATTTATCACCGTGCGGATGGTATTTACCCAGTACTTCGCCTACAATACGAGCTGATTTTTTGTGCGGCTTGTTATTGTTCAAGCCCAGATCGAGCATACCGAACAACACGCGCCTGTGAACCGGCTTTAATCCGTCGCGGACATCAGGCAAGGCTCTTGAAACGATAACCGACATTGAATAATCAATGTAGGCCGACCGCATTTCTTCATCAATATTAATCGGGATTATCCGGTCTTCCCGGTGAGAACTATCTTCAGCCATTAATCAAATATTTACAGGATAGATTGAGCCGGAATCATCCGGCAAAATCACAGTTAAACAACCTGCGAATATACGATTTTACAGCTATAAAATATAGTTTTTTACTAACATTCCAGCCATATACGAGGTAAATTTTCTGCTATCCAAACATTATTTTTTTACCTTTTTCCAGTAATCTGTTACCTGGTTTCCGTTGGGTAAGGTGCCTGCCAGCGTAAGCGTATCATGGTGAATCGTATAGCCGTAATGAATGGTGATGCTGGTTAACTTTGAAGGCATTGCGCTGTAAGTTTCTGTTTCCATGCAGCTATCGGCAGTTAAAGTGTAATCACCTTTCTGAAAAATTTGCGGCGTAGTATCGGGTTCAAGCAGTAATGCCTTAAAGTGTTCTTGATCGTACTGGCGGCGTATTTTGTAGCTGACCGGAGCACCCTCGTACCTGCCGCGGTTTATACCGCCGGCATACTCCCAAAGGCCGCTTAGCGAAGGCTTTTTACTAAACGAAACCATTGCAATAGCTATTACAATAAATAACAGGTTGAGGCAGATTTTCATAAACATAGATCAGGCCCAGCTAATGCCTTTTTTTAATAATGATAATGTTTTCTCTTCTTCACTGCCCGCAGCCGGCTGATAATTGTACAGCCACTTAGCGGTTGGCGGCAAACTCATCAGAATGGATTCAATGCGCCCGTTGGTTTCCAGCCCGAACTTCGTGCCGGCATCATATACTAAATTGAACTCTGCATACCGGCTGCGGCGCAGGTATTGCCACTGCTGCTCTGCCTCGGTAAAGGGTTTGCTGCGATGACGGTTAACCAACTCGGTATATATCGGTAAGAATGAGCGGCCTATAGCCGTAGAGAAATTAAACACCTGCTGCCAGTTTAAATCATCGTTTGCGGTCAGGCGATCATAAAATATACCGCCTATACCCCGTGTTTCATTACGGTGCTTAATATAAAAATAATTATCGGCCCAGGTTTTAAACCGCTCATAAAACTCATGATGATACCGGTTACAAACTGATTTCAGGTAACCATGAAAAAAACGGGCGTCATCCTCAAATATATAATGCGGCGTTAAATCAATGCCGCCGCCAAACCAGCGTACAGGATGCGCCGGCCCCGCAAACGATGATGGCATTTCGAAATACCGGATGTTCATGTGTATAATAGGCACCAGCGGATGATTGGGGTGCATAACGATAGAAACGCCGGTAGCAAAGAAGTCATCCTGTTCTACCTTGAGCGCTTTCTTTAACCCGTCGGGCAGGTGGCCATACACGGCAGAAAAATTAACGCCGCCTTTTTCGAGCACATTGCCGTTTTGAATTATGCGTGTGCGGCCGCCGCCGCCGCCCTCACGTTCCCAGAGTTCCTCTGCAAACCGGCTTGCGCCATCCAAGCTCTCCAGTCCCTGTGTAATTTCATCCTGAATCTGCTGGTAACCAGCGGTTATCTCTTCCCTCGTAATCATTACTGCAAAAATGCAGATTTTAGGTTATCGGATACTACAATTTGTCAGGATAGTACACCAGGCTGACTAACCAGGTAATCGCCTTCTGTGTAGTTTAAATCCTTGCCAAAACTTTCGCTAAGCTGGCTGAGCGAAAGCAGAGAGATACCCGTAAGGATGAACATCATCAAATAACCGCTTTGTATCATGCCGTAATGTTTTACCAGCACGTTGAAGAGAAAGTTGATCGGAATTAATGATCCGCGCACAAAGTTGGGTACGGTAGTAGTAACCGTAGCGCGGATATTAGTACCAAATTGCTCGGAGGCTATAGTGACAAATGTGGCCCAGTAACCGACCGATATGCCCATGAAGAAACACAGCCAGACAAATTTTTGCGTATCCAGTCCATAAGCGCTTAAGTACATTACAACGCTGAATACTGATAAGATAAGAAAGATAAACATGGTTAACTTTCTCGACCGGGTAAGCTGGGCCAGCAGGCCTGCTAAAATATCGCCTGCGGCAATGCCGATATAAGTGTACATGATGCCGTTGCCGGCGCTTAATACTTCCCGGGCATGCAGCGCCTTGCCAAACTCGGGCGATTGCGTTACTAATATACCCACTACATACCACAGAGGCGCACCAATCAATATGCAGTAAACATATTTCTTAAAGCGGGTAAAATTGTTAAACAGCATAAGCATATTGCCTTTGGGTACCCCGGCCTGCGCGGCGTTCTTATACATACCCGATTCAAAGGTGCCCAGGCGTAGCAGTAGCAGAAACAGGCCCAGGCCGCCGCCCACATAATAGGCAGTACGCCAGTCGTGCTTGCCTACCTGTGCTGCGGCTACAGCGCCAAACAGGCCGACAACGGCTACCATCATAGTACCGTACCCCCTCTTTTCCTTGCTTAAAGTTTCGCTTACCAGTGTAATGCCGGCACCTAATTCGCCGGCAAGCCCGATTCCCGCTATAAAGCGCACAATAGCATAGGTATTAATGTCATGTACTAACCCATTGGCAAAGTTAGCAACGGAATAAAGCAGGATAGAGCCGAACAAAACTTTTATCCGGCCAAATTTATCGCCGATGATGCCCCATATAATGCCCCCCAGTAACAGGCCGAGCATCTGCATGTTGATTACGTGAATGCCCTGGGTGCGTATAGCTTCATCGCCGGTAATACCAATATCATGAAAGCTCTTAACCCTCACAATGGAAAACACCAGCAAATCATAAATATCTACAAAATAACCCAAAGAAGCCACCAGCACCAAAAAAATGATGTTCCGGTTTGCAGCGGTCGAAGATGTTGTCATCAGATAAATAAATTGAGATGCTAATGTATTAACAAGACAGCTATATATGCAGTAAATTTTTGCACAAAAAAACCCCTGCCTGCAGGGCAGAGGTTTAAATATTGTTAATGAAACTTATATCTTTTTTACCTTAACGGCCTGCAGTCCTTTTCTTCCCTCTTCTACATCATACTCAACGCTGTCGTTATCCTTAATAGCGTTTACGCCGCCCTGAACATCTTTAAAGTGAACAAATAAATCTTTGCCATCATCGGTAACAATAAAGCCATAGCCTTTCTGAGTGTTAAACCATTTTACTTTTCCAGTTTTCATAATTAATAACGTAATAAGAAATATATAATAAGATTTATAATTGATGCCAAACTGAAAATAAACAAAATTAATAATCAGATTTGAACCCGCTTTTCCAAATATATGAATTTTTTGAAACAACAAAATTTATTTTAAATAATTGATAATTATTTGTTTACTTAATATTTAAGCCACGCCGCATGCCCTGTATGTTAAGTTAAACAAAGGTACTTTTCAACAAAAGCCATAATATAATGCATGATATTACAGTATTACGCATTTGGCAATAATTAAAAAATCAGCAACATAAATACGCCATGGTTGTTCAGCTTGCATAATTATTTGAACAAACTTTAGCTCTATATTTTTTTGATGAGACATACATATAATACCGGAATAATAGGAAATTGCGCCTTTCTGGCACACATTAATCAGAACACTAATATCGATTGGCTTTGCTGGCCCAGATTTGACAGTACATTTATTTTCGGCGGTTTGCTGGATAAAAAAAAGGGCGGCGAGTTTTCTATTCTGCCGGATAATGAAGAATATACTTCACATCAATATTATCAGGAAAATACCAATGTACTGATTACTGATATCACCTGTAAATCGGGCGTTCAATACAGGGTGACAGATTTTGCCCCCCGTTTTCACCAGCACCAGCGTTATTATAAGCCTTTAATGCTGGTACGTAAAATTGAAGCTATAACAGGTTCGCCGCGTGTGGTGGTAAAATGTGAGCCGGTGTCTGATTATGGGGCTGCAAAACTGACTGTTAACCGCGGCAGCAATCATATTCAATATCTTGGCGGCGATGAGAATATACGGCTTACCACCAACATTGCCATCAGTTATATTTTTGATGAACAGGCTTTTGTGCTGAATGAAGAAAAATATCTGGTGATGACTTATGGCGAGCCGCTGGAAGCGCCCCTGATCAGTACCGCCGAGCGTTTTCTGCGAGAAACCATACAATACTGGCGTACCTGGATTAAGTACTCTAACATCGCCGGTTATTTTCAGCCCTTTGTTATACGCTCGGCGTTAGCTCTGAAAATTCATCAGTATGAGGATACGGGTTCTATTATAGCAGCCAGTACTACCAGTTTACCCGAATCGCCGGGCAGCGGCCGCAACTGGGATTACCGCTACTGCTGGCTGCGCGATACTTACTATGTAATTACGGCGCTTAACCACATCGGGCATTTTGAGGAAATGGAAAAGTACTTTAATTATGTTACTGATATATCATTTTCCGAAGATTACAGGTATCAGCCGCTTTATGGCATAACGGGGCAAAAAAAACTGACCGAATATATACTTAATGATTTAGAAGGCTATGAGGGCAATCAGCCGGTGCGGGTGGGCAACCAGGCTTATGAGCATATTCAGAACGACATTTACGGCCAGGTAATGATTTCAGTAATGCCGCTATATACTGATCACCGCTTCGTTTTTGATGAGCGCAAGGATTCTGCCCGCTGGGTGGATTACCTGCTTGGTAAAATTGAAAAAACAATTGATGAAACCGATGCCGGTATATGGGAGTTCCGTAACATGGCAAACATTCATTGTTATAGCAACCTGTTTCAATGGGCAGGTGCATCAGCCGCAGAAAAAATGGCCCGCACTATACAAAATGACGAATTGGTAGCACGTGCCATAAAAATGAAAGAAAGGGCTGCCGAACACATTGAGAGTTGTTACGATCCTGAAAGAAAGGTTTATACCAATGCAGCCGGCAGCGGTTATCTGGATGCCAGCACCCTGCAACTGATTATGATGAACTACCTTGACCCATCGTCTGACCGGGCGAAGGATCATTTGATAGCGCTTGAAAAGGAACTGAAAACACCCAACGGCTTATTTTACCGCTATCTGCACGCGGATGACTTTGGCAAGCCGAAAACAACCTTTTTAATCTGCGCTTTCTGGTATGTAGAAGCCTTGGCTTGCGTTGGCCGGATGGACGATGCCATGCGCGAGTTTGAAAACCTGTTAAAGTTTTCTAACCACCTGCATTTGTTCAGCGAGGATGTGGCCGAAGAAGACGGCAGCCAGTGGGGCAATTTTCCGCAGGCATACAGCCATGTGGGTTTGATGAATGCGGCTTATCGCATAGCCATGAAACTCGACCGGCCCGTTTTCTTGTAATTGTACTATCAGCATATAAAACAGTAACCGGCAGTCAGCGTTCAATAAAACCATTGATTGCCGGTTACCATTTTATATGCAGCTTGTTTACTCACTTGCTACCAGCGAACCGGCATTTAAACTTTTTAGCAGTTGCCGGACTTCCTTAGTGCTGCGCAGATAAAATTTTGCTGCCGATAAATTGGTGCCTACTTTAATGGTTATTGCCTGCTCAGGCAGCGATTTAAAAATATCTTCATCTGTATAGTCATCGCCTAAAGCCATAATTAAATCATAGCGATGCTGTTCAACCAGGGTTAATGCAGCCTTGCCTTTATTAACTTCAATATTTTTAATTTCAACCACTTTATCGCCAGGCAGCAGCTGTAAACCTTTATCGGTAGCCAGGTATTTCAAGGTGTTCATTAATTCATTAGCCCTCAGCTCGCCAAGTCCCTGCTGCGCTTTGCGGTAGTGCCAAACCAGGGAGTAGGTCTTTTCCTCGATAAACGATCCCGGCGTACGGTCAACATAAGTTTCCAGTACAGGCTGAATATCTTTTTTCCATTGAGTTGATAATCCGGTCAGCTTATGCCACTCCTCGCCTGCCGGTTTAAACCATGCGCCATGCTCTGCCACCAGATACATCCTGCCGCTGCCAAACCATTCATCAAGGTTTTCATGCTTCCTGCCGCTTATCAGTACCACTTGATTGGCCGGGTCAGCGGTCAGCCTGTCTAATATATCAATCAGCTTTTCATCCGGGCGGGCATCATCAGCGTTGTCCCGAAATTCTACCAGGGTACCGTCATAGTCCAGGAATATAATCCGGTGGTGCGTTTTGGTATAACGCTTGATAATTGACTGTTCGGTTGCCAAGCCTACATGCCTGCTTTGCATAGAACGCTGCATCAATTTTACTTCCCGCAGGCGATCCATAAATATTTTAACCCAATGGCTTATGTTGAACTTTGATACGATCTGCCGCATCAATGTCATCCGCCGCTGCTGCTCGCTCAGTGGCATGTTAATAGCCTGAATGATGGCATTGCAAACTTCGTTCACATTATTGGGATTAACAATGATAGCATCAATTAATTCTTTTGATGCCCCTGCCATTTCGCTGAGTATCAATACGCCATCGTTGTTGGTACGGCTGGCTACATACTCCTTGCTCACTAAATTCATACCGTCGCGCATGGGGGTAACCAGGCAAACGTCAGCGGCACTATATAAAGCAGATAGTGTTTCAACTGAAACGGAGCGGTAGTAATACTGAATGGGTGTCCATCCTATAGTTCTGTAACGGCCGTTAATATTCCCCGCGCGCTTATCAATCTGATCACGCAGTTCACGGTATTGCGGAACCGCATCGCGCGATGGTACTACGATCATGTATAGCGTAAGCTTATCTATATACTCCGGATGAGTGTCAAGCAGCATCTCAAAGGCTTGCAAGCGCTGCAAGATGCCCTTGCTGTAATCCAGCCGGTCAATGGATAGTACAATTTTGTTACCCTTAAAAACATCCTTAATTTCCTGTATCTGCCGCCTTACTTCGGTTTGTTGCGGTAACTCTTCGTATTTGCGGTCATCAATTCCCATTGGAAATGATTCGGCCACCACAGAACGTTCATCACAAATTACCATGTTAGATGATACCGGATAAGGCAATACACGGTTTACTGAACTCAAAAAGTGCCGCACATCATCAAACGTATGGAAACCAACCAGATCGGCGCCAAGCATCCCTTTCAGCAGCTGATCGCGCCAGGGTATAAGCCTGAACATTTCATGTGAAGGGAAAGGAATATGCAGAAAAAAGCCGATGGATACATCAGGCATTTCCTGCCGGATGAGGGCCGGAAGCAGCAGCAACTGATAATCATGCACCCAAACGGTGTCGCCGGGTTCTGCAACAGCCATAACAGCATCCTTGAATTTATGGTTTACCTGCTGGTAATATTCCCAGTTTGATTGTTTGTAATTAGCATAAGTAGAAACATAATAATGAAAAACCGGCCATAAAACAGAATTGGAAAAACCTTCGTAATACTCCTCAACATCGCAGGCCGATAAAAAAACAGGCATCAGGCTCAGCTCACTCAGCTGCACCTGTATTATTTCCTTTTCATTATCATCTTTAATATCAATGCCCGGCCATCCTATCCAGCAGTTATCGCCTTGCTTATATACTGAGCCTAAGCCTGTGGCCAGCCCGCCCTCACTGGCCTGTAATTTAAAACCCTCTCCATCCCTCTTCACCTTAACCGGCAGCCGGTTAGCTACAATAATAGTTTTTGACATTGCATCTTAACGTTATAGCTAATAAATGCACTAAACAAGAAGTTGTTTTGCTGAACGCTGGTTAAAGAAATTTAACTGCTGTGAATTAAAAACATGCAGATTAAGCATTATTGCCCGGCCTGCAGTATGCATAGTACAATCAAGGTAACTAATTACAGCGTTTTGATGTATTCTATAAATAATTGAAATGCTTTCTTTTTGGCATCTGTGAGCGGAAAATCAATTTTCCGTGTCAGATAATCTTGCACGTCAAAATCATCATCGCGCATGGGTAACTCTTTAAATAACTCGGATCTGTTGTCAAGGCCGAATTTCAGAGCTGCATTGAAGCGCTCTACAAAATCCTGCGGAATAGGCTTATTGGCAACCCAGGCGGCAAACAAAAAAGGCAGACCGGTAAAGTTTTTCCATTCTTCGGCCAAGTCATATACATACTTGTATTTGCCTTTCTTCCCGAAAGTACGGTCGCCGATTTGTACAAAGGCTGTATAATGATCATCAGAACAGGAATAGTCTTCAGCGCCGGTGATAAATTTAGGTGTTATTTTCCAGTAATTCTTCAGCAGCACCCGGGCAAGGTTATTAGATGTGCGGGACTGCGGATCGAGCTGTATGTATTTGACTTCCGCAATAGCGCAGTTACTGAAAATGAATACCGAATTCACTGCCCCTATAGCACCAATGCAGTAGTCAGTTATGATGTGCCATTCGGGTAAGTTGAGTATGGCGGCAACCGGTATCAATCCAATGTCAACTTTGTTGTCAATCAATTTCTGAGCGCACTCTGCCGGCGGATCAATGCTTAAATCAATATCATTGAGCACCTCACTGTGATGTATGCCATACAAAAACGGCTTGGTATTAGTATAACTAACCGCTGATATTCTTACTTTGTTCAAGGATGCAGATTAATGAGATTGTAAATGAATAGCATTGTTGAAATCGGCTATTTCAAAAGCACTGCCGTTGTAGGTGATCTTGTATAAGATGAGATTCTGATGCGGAAACTTATCCATTTCAGTAAGCGGCTTATCAGTAAGCAGGCACAGCAACAGGCGCAATGCACGCCCATGCATACAGATGAGTACAGTTTTCTCCTCTGTTTGGCTCATAATATAATCAAGTGCCGTAATCTGCCTGGCCTTTACCTGGTTGGGGCTTTCCCCCCTTTCAAAGGCTGCATCAAGGTGCCCGCTGGTCCAGTCGCGCATGAGTTTCAAAAAAGCAGCCTTGGTTGCCGGCGAACTGGGCTGCCCTTCATGCACTCCCCAGGCAAGCTCATCAAGCCCGGACAGCCTCTCAAATGGTATTCCCTTATCAATAAATGACTGTACGCTTTGCTGTGTACGTTTCAGTGTTGAAACATAGATTTTGTCGAAAGGTACATCACGGTAAGCTCTATAAAATAAATCAGCCTGGCGTCGCCCTTCAGCATTCAGGTCAGTATCCATTCCCCTGCCCTGAACTATCCCCTGTTTATTTAAATCAGTTTGACCGTGGCGGACTATGTATAAAGTTTTTTCAATCATTAACAGTAGTTAGTTAATCACGGGCAACTGATAGAACCGGGGTTTAATATCCTCGGCAAAATTATAATCATGGTAGTCCGTAATAACATGGTACAAAGTGTCGCGCTCAATCGGGTGGCGGCCTGCATTTTTTATCAGTTCTACCAGTTCCTTTGTACTCATGCCGGGTTTCTGTTCTTCGGCGCCGGCCATGGAATAAATCTTAGTGGTATCATCAAGCGTCCCGTCAATATCATCCACGCCAAAGTTTAACGAAAGCTGCGCTGTAGTGCGGCTGATCATCGCCCAGTAAGCCTTGATATGGTCGAAATTATCCATATAGATACGTGCGATGGCATAATTGCGTAAATCTTCAACCACAGATGACTCAGGAATATCAGACATCTGATTATCTTTATTTCTGAATTTCAGCGGAATAAAGGTTTGAAAACCGCCGGTTTTATCCTGCAGTTGCCGCAGCCGTTCCATATGGTCAACCCGGTGCCTGAACTCTTCAATATGCCCATAAAGCATAGTAGCATTAGAGCGCATGCCCAGTTTGTGCCATTCCTCATGTATAGCCAGCCACTGGTCGGCCGTACATTTATCTTTTGCTATCTGCTCCCGTATTTCCGGATGGAAAATCTCAGCGCCGCCGCCCGGCATTGATTCCAGCCCGGCTTCCTTCATCAGCCGCATACCGGTAGCATAATCCACCCTGGCTTTCTTAAAAATATAATGATATTCAACCGGTGTTAAGGCTTTTACATGCAGGCTGGGCCGGTGAGCCTTAATCCTGCTAAACAATTCTGCATAAAAAGCCATATCATATTGCGGCAAAACGCCCCCTACAATATGTACCTCTGTAACCGGCTCCTCATCATACTTGCGTACAATGTTCAGCATCTCTTCCATAGTATATTCCCAGCCGTCTGCCCGCTGCTTAATTAGTCGGGAGTAAGAGCAAAACTTGCAATCGTAAACACAGAGATTGGTGGGTTCAATATGGAAATTGCGATTAAAGTAGGTATAATTGCCATGCCGCTGCTGGCGCACATAATTGGCTAAAATTCCCAGGTAACTCAATTCGGCTTTCTCATACAATAAAATGCCTTCATCAAAATCAATACGGTTGCCTGTTAATACTTTTTGTGCAATGGCCTTTAAGTCAGCAGATAAATGCGGACTCTGTAATAATAGATGAACATTATCTTCAGCTTCCATAAAACAAAAATACGAAATTTAACCATGCCTGCCCGCTGCAGCATTTAGTTAACTCAGGTTAAAACTTTAAGTTTACCCCAAAATTACACTTTATGAAGGTTGAAACAATAGCGATTCATGCCGGTAACCGTACCGACGAAAGTTCAGCCGCTGTGATACAGCCCATTGTATTATCTACTACATTTGAGCGCAGCGCCGGTAACGATTACCCTAAAGGATATTCTTACAGCCGTGCCGGCAACCCTAACAGGCAGGCGCTCGAAAACGTGCTGACCCAGCTGGAGCGCGGTGCAGATGCCGCCGCCTTTTCATCCGGTAATGCCGCCGCTATGGCTGTGTTTCAATCTTTGAAACCTGGTACGCATATACTTGCACCCGATGATATGTATCATGGTTTGCGCAATCAGATAACGGGCTTGTTTGCAGGTATTTTGGAAGCGGATTTCGTGGAATTAAATAACCCGAAAATCCTTCAGCAGCACATTAAACCCAATACAGGATTGATCTGGATAGAAACCCCGTCGAATCCGTTACTAAAGCTAACTGACATCAGGCAGGTGACCGCTGTAGCTAAGAAGCACAATATCAAGGTGGTTTGTGACAATACCTTTGCTACGCCTATCGGGCAGCAGCCATTGGCCCTGGGCGCCGATATAGTAATGCACTCCAGCACCAAATATTTAGGCGGGCACAGTGACCTAACCGGCGGCGCCTTGATAACTGCCTGTAAAGATGAATGGTGGGAAAAAATACAGCAGATTCAGCAGGTCGGCGGCGCTATTCCCTCCCCTGCGGATTGTTACTGGCTGGTGCGCAGCATAAAAACACTGCCTTACCGTATGCAGGGGCATATACATAATGCACAGCTAATAGCCGAGTGGCTGGATCGCCATCCGCAGGCAGAGCAGGTAATGTACCCCGGCCTGCCATTACATGCACAGCACAAATTGGCACAGGAACAAATGCTGAGCTTTGGCGGTATGCTTTCTTTCACCCTTAAGGCCGGCAGGGAGGCACCTTTGCAGCTGATGCATCAGCTCAGGCTGTTTACCCCGGCTACAAGTTTAGGCGGGGTTGAAAGTTTAATTGAACACCGCGCCTCTACGGAAGGGCCAAATACCAAGACGCCTCAAAATCTGTTAAGAGTATCAGTAGGCTTAGAGCACGTTGATGATTTAATTCAGGATTTAAACAGCGCATTAAATTTTTTAAAATAATATTTGGTATTAAGATAGCTAATCATTTATATTTGAAACATTATTTGGTAAAGATACCGGTCAATTCCTTAAACGGCTTTGATTTATAAAGAAGCGGCGAGAGATCAGGCTCTGCAACCCGCTGGCAACCCTCCTTAAGTAAGGAAAAGGTGCCAATTCCTGGCCCGGACAAATGGCTGTTCCGGGAGATATAAATATAAGAAGATGAAAAGTTTTATTACTTCTGCTGCACCAAAAAGGTTAACCACAAGCCTTAGCTCCGAAAATTTATACTGCAACATTAACCGTTGTATGTGCTGTTGTTGCTGATCCTGTAACATAGATTTCAATTTCTGCTTTATTGAAAACATGTTCTGCAAGCATTTTTATGCCTGCTTTGCAACAACTATCTGAATTTTCCTTTTTAAAATCCTTTAATTTTAATTGTTATGGCTGCAACTGATTTAAAATTTGAAACCCTGCAACTGCATGCCGGTCAATCTGTTGATCCTTTAACGGGTTCCAGGGCCGTACCCTTATATCAGACAACATCTTACGTATTCAATGATGCCGAGCATGGCGCCAACCTGTTTGCCCTGAAGGAATTCGGCAACATTTATACGCGCATCATGAACCCTACCACAGATGTATTCGAAAAACGCATTGCAGCACTGGAGGGGGGTGTGGCGGCACTGGCAACTTCATCGGGCCAGGCAGCACAATTTTTGGCGTTGAATAACATTTTGCAGGCGGGCGATAACTTTGTTTCCAGTTCTCATTTATATGGCGGCACCTATAATCAATTTAAGGTAGCCTTTAAACGGCTGGGTATTGAAGTAAGGTTTGCCGATATTGACCACATTGAAAATTTTGAACTGCTGATTGACAGCAAGACAAAAGCTATCTACGCAGAAAGCATCGGTAACCCCAGTTACAGCATTCCTGATTTTGATCAACTGGCAGCATTAGCCAGGCGGCACGACCTGCCGCTGATTATAGATAACACCTTTGGTGCAGGCGGTTACCTCTTCCGCCCGCTAGAGCATGGCGCACATGTGGTAGTTGAATCGGCTACGAAGTGGATTGGCGGGCACGGCACCAGCATAGGCGGCGTTATTATTGACGGCGGCACTTACAACTGGGGTAACGGCAAATATCCGCAATTTTCAGAGCCGGCAGAAGGTTATCATGGCCTGGTATTTTCTGAAGCTTTCGGAACAGGCAGCCAGTTAGGCAACATCCAGTACATTATCAGGGCACGGGTTGAGGGCCTGCGCGATTTTGGTTCGTCACAATCGCCTTTTAATTCGTTTTTATTTTTGCAGGGGTTAGAAACCCTGTCACTGCGCGTTCAGCGCCACGTGGATAATGCTTTAGAACTGGCCAAATGGCTGGAAGAGCATCCACAGGTTGAACGGGTAAATTACCCGGGGCTTCCTTCATCCAAGTACCATGATATTGCCAAGAAATATCTGAAGAACGGCTTTGGCGCAGTATTGTCTTTTGAAGTAAAGGGCGATAAACAGAGTGCCGGTGAAGTGATCAACAAGCTGAAACTGGTAAGCCACCTGGCTAATGTAGGCGACGCAAAAACACTAATTATACAACCATCAGCTACTACGCATCAGCAGCTTTCGGATGCTGAACAATTAACAGCAGGTGTAACGCCTGGCCTGTTGCGTGTTGCCGTTGGCATTGAGCACATTGACGATATAAAAAATGATTTTGAACAAGCTTTTTCTCACCTTAAACAACCCGCTTATGAATTGATTTAGTTTTTTAGTTTTTTAATTTGGTGTGTTATGTATAAGTCCTTCCTTAACGGGAAGGACTTAACCTGTTAATAATGAGTACTGAAATATACAAACATAAAGAGCCTTTTCCATTAGAATCGGGAGGCGTAATTCAAAGTCTTGAAATCGGTTACCACGCCTATGGTATCCTGAATGAAAATGCAGATAATGTAGTTTGGGTTTGCCATGCGCTCACCGCAAACTCAGATGTGCTGGACTGGTGGAAGGGCTTATTCGGGGAAAATAATCTCTTTAACCCGGCTGAACATTACATCATCTGCGCCAACATCCTGGGGTCGCCTTACGGCACTACCAACCCGCTAAGTATTAATCCCGATACGGGCAAGCCATATTACCTTACCTTTCCGCAAGTTACCATCCGTGATATGGTAAACGCTCACCGCTTATTAGCCGGTTACTTAGGCGTTAATAAAATTGAAATCCTGGTTGGCGGTTCACTGGGGGGCCAGCAGGCTTTAGAGTGGAGCATTGCAGCACCGGCGCAAATCAACAACCTGATCCTGATTGCCACCAATGCCAGGCATTCTCCCTGGGGTATTGCTTTTAATGAATCTCAGCGGCTGGCTCTGGCAGCCGATACCACTTTCTACAATGAAACGCCTGATGGCGGTAAAGAGGGATTAAAGGCAGCCCGGAGTATAGCACTGCTATCCTATAGAAGCTATAAAACCTATAATGCCACGCAACAGCGGGAGGATTATAACCAAACGGATAATTTTAAGGCAGCTTCCTATCAGAGCTACCAGGGCGAAAAGCTGGTAAATCGCTTTAATGCTTATAGTTACTGGTATCTAAGTAAAGTAATGGATTCGCACAATGCAGGCAGGCACCGGCAATCAGTAGAAGCCGCATTGGGTGCCGTGAAAGCAAAAACTTTGGTAATTGCCATTAAATCAGACATTTTGTTTCCAATAGAAGAACAGCAGTACCTGTTCAGGCATATACCAGGTGCCGTTTATGCTGAGATAGATTCGTTGTACGGGCACGATGGATTTTTAATTGAAACCGGTAGCCTTACGCAAATAATTTCATCCTTCTATCAAAAAAACGTACCAGATAAAATTATCGAATTGGAAAATACCGATTAAACATCCCCTTGTATGTGATTTTGCTAACAAACGCATTTTTATTTAAATTCAAAACATAAGTAAACAGATGATTTTAAAATCCGGTTTTATGCAGGCCTCGTATATCATCTCACAATAAGGCATTACAGCCTTAGCCTGCCAGCCGGCAAGGGTCAGTCGGTTATCAGGCAATGTTACCGGCCAGATTTTTTTAGTAGATTATTCTGGCTGTATCGGCAAAAGGCTTCCTTATAAGGAGCCTTTTGTTTTTGTGCACTGATCATAGTTACTTTACATTACGCCTTAACAAAACGCAGGATATTTTTATATTTGTAACAGTGTACTTACATAAGGTTTTTGATGCCCAGACTGGTTAAATTTTTAACAAATAAATATTCCGCAGCATCTTTATGGTTTGGCTTGAGTTTATTTGCCGCAATTAAGCAGGCTGTCAGCCACAATTATAATAACTACCTCATCTACAAATATACCTTCATTAATCTGCTGAATCAGACCAACTTATATTTGCCGCAGCCGGCCTTTTTCGAAGACAGCAATCATTACGGTCCGGTGTTTGCGCTGCTGATAGCTCCCTTTACCATACTTCCAAATGGTGTTGCCTGTGCTTTATGGGTAATGTTTAACGCCGGTGTGCTGTATTATGCTGTACAGCAGCTGCCTTTAACGTTGCTGCAGCGCACTATCATTGTTCTGCTTTGCGCACACGAACTAATGACTGCGTCGCTTAATATTCAGTTTAACCCTTGCATGGCGGCTCTCATTGTTTTCAGCTTTGTTTATATCAGGCGCGGGCAGGATTTCTGGGCTGCATTTATGATTGTATTAGGCGCATATATAAAGCTATATGGCATTGTAGGTCTGGCTTTTTTCTTTTTCTCAAAACATAAACTAAAATTTACAGGTGCGCTGATTTTATGGGGAGCCGTATTGTTTCTTCTGCCTATGCTGTTTTCATCACCAGCCTTCACATTGCAGAGCTATTATGACTGGTATAACAGCCTGCGAGATAAAAATGCGCATAATGCCATTTCTGCCATGCAGGATATATCCGTAATGGGTATGATACGCCGGATATTTATTTATCCCCAATTAAAGAATGTTGCTGTGTTACTGCCTGCAATTGTGCTCTTTTTATCATCTTACATCAGGTATAAAGATTTCAGGCAGTCATCCTATCAACTGCTGTTGCTGGCTTCCACCTTAATTTTCACAGTAATATTCAGTACCGGTTCCGAATCCCCCACTTACATAATTGCTTTTATCGGAGTGGCTGTGTGGTTTGTTAATCTGAACAGGCCGGTTACTTCTCTTGAAATATTTTTGCTGGTGTTTGCCTTGGTCATTACCAGCCTTTCACCATCTGATTTATTCCCTAAATACATAAACAGAACCTTGATTAAGCCCTATGCACTGAAGGCGCTCCCCTGCTTTCTGATATGGCTGAAAATTATACATGAAACTTTAATCCGTAACTTTAAACAACCTGCACCTCAACCCATATTGATATGATGCAAAAAAAGGTTTCGGTAGTGATACCCTCCTTTAATGAGGAAGGGAATATTGAAGTATTAGCTATACGCTTGCTGAATGTGCTCAAAAAGTTGCGCTATGAGTATGAAGTTATTTTTGTAGATGACGGCAGTTCCGACGGTACGCTTAATAAACTCAAACACATCAGGGATTTAGATGACCATCTTTATTATCTGGAACTTTCGAGAAACTTCGGTCATCAGAACGCGCTGAAAGCCGGGTATGATTACGCTGACGGTGATTGCATCATCAGTATGGATAGCGATATGCAGCATCCGCCCGAAATGATTGAGCAGTTTTTAGAGAAATGGGAAGAAGGTTACGACGTAGTATATACCTGCCGCGAGTATCAGGATGAAGCCACCATATTTAAAACCAAGACATCGGATCTGTTTTATAAAATGATTAATTCCCTGTCTGATACCAAACTTGAAAAGGGCACTGCCGATTTCCGGCTGATTGACCGCAGGGTGGCCAATGTACTGTCAAACCTCAACGAGAATGGCCTTTTTATCCGCGGACTGATTAAATGGCTGGGATTCAAGCAATTTGCTATTCATTACCAGTGCGATGCCCGCTTCTCGGGCAAAAGCAAGTATAACCTGAAAAAGATGGTTAAATTTGCTGTACAGGGCATAACCGCTTTCAGCGTGAGGCCCCTTTACATGGCTACCGGTATAGGGTTATTTTTTTCACTGCTGGCGGTGCTTTACATTCCATACATATTGATTAGCTACTTCACCGGGCATGTGGTTACCGGCTGGTCATCATTACTGGCTACCATTGTATTTTTTGGCGGTGTGCAGTTAATGGTACTGGGCATCATAGGCATGTATCTGGGTAAATTATTTATGCAGTCTAAACAGCGCCCCAACTATATTGTACGCTCTACTAATTTAATCAGAATCAGCAGTGATATTGTTAAGCTTTGACATTGAAGAATTTGATATGCCCTTTGAATATGGCAAAACATTGCCTTTGAGTGAGCAGCTTTCCATATCAACAGAGGGCACTTTAAAAATACTCCATATTTTAAAGCAGGCTGACATCAAAGCTACCTTTTATTGTACAGCGAATTATGCGCAGCACAGGCCCGAAATTATAAAGCAAATTGTAAATGAAGGTCATGAGGTTGCATCGCATGGGTACTATCATTCTGATTTTAAGCCGGAGCATCTGCTGCAATCGCGCCTCAAATTACAGGAGCTTGCCGGAACGGAAGTTAAGGGTTATCGCATGGCCCGTATGATGCCGGTTAATGAGCGCGAAGTTGAACAGGCCGGTTATATTTACAACTCATCCAT
Source organism: uncultured Mucilaginibacter sp. (assembly GCA_964241965.1). Classification (GTDB taxonomy): domain Bacteria; phylum Bacteroidota; class Bacteroidia; order Sphingobacteriales; family Sphingobacteriaceae; genus Mucilaginibacter. The sequence continues at coordinate 18,334 of CAXTAP010000028.1, read as the reverse complement.
CAATCCTACATGGCTGCCGGGCAGATATAATAATTTCAGCAAGCCGCGCACCTGGTTTTATCAACATAATGTGATACAACTGCCATCCTCCGTATCACCGATAGTTCGTTTTCCCTTGTTCTGGCTAAGCTTCCATAACCTGCCAATGGCTGCGTTGAAATGGCTCTGCGCATCTGCCTATAAGAAAGACGGCTATTTAAACCTGTACTTTCACCCCTGGGAATTTACAGACTTAAACCAACCAGAGCGTTTTGGTTTTCCGGGTTATGTAAGCAAAAACACCGGTGATGCCTTTGTAAAACGGCTGGCCGGCTTTATTGCCTGGGCACAAGAAAAAAATTATGTCTTCGGCCGGACAGGCGACTTTATAAATTCTGTCAGGCAAACAGCAGCATTTAAATAAAGATGCTCTGTAATTATATTTCTCTGTTAATATCCCAGTTTTCCAGATAATTGGCTACGCGCTTTACAAATGAGCCGCCTAAGGAGCCGTCAACTACGCGGTGGTCATATGATAGTGACAGAAACATCATGTGCCGGATAGCGATCATGTCGCCGGTTGAAGTTTCGATAACTGCAGGTTTCTTTTTTATGGCACCCACAGCCAGTATAGCCACCTGCGGCTGATTGATAATAGGCGTACCCATTACGTTGCCGAAAGAGCCTACATTGGTGATGGTAAACGTACCGTTCTTTACTTCATCCGGCTGCAGTTTGTTGCTGCGTGCGCGGCCGGCTAAATCATTAACGGCTTTGGTTAATCCCAGCAAATTCAGCTGATCGGCTTTGCGGATTACCGGGACAATCAGGTTGCCGCTGGGCAATGCTGCAGCCATGCCGATGTTAATATCTTTACGTTTAATGATTTGTGTGCCGCTGACCGATACATTAACCATGGGCATATCCTTAATGGCTCTGGCAACCGCTTCAATAAACATGGGGGTAAAGGTGATTTTTTCGCCCTCACGCTTTTCAAAGCTGTTTTTTACCTTATCACGCCATTGAACCAGGTTAGTTACATCTGCCTCTACAAATGAAGTAACGTGCGGCGAAGTTTGCACGCTCATTACCATGTGTTCGGCAATAAGGCGGCGCATGCGGTCCATCTCAATAATTTCGTCACCGCCCGAAACAGAGACGGCCGGCTGCGATGCAGGTGCAGCACCAGCTGTTGTTTGTGCCTGTGCTGACGGCGGCGCGGTTACGGGCGTTTGTTGCTGAGCCGGTTCAATTGCATTTTCTTTTGTGTTAACAGGTTCTTTCACAGCAGCTTCCTCAGTAGCCGTGGTTTTAATGGGCTGCTGTATTGCAGGCTCCGGGTTACTTGCAGCAGCAGACTGCGGAGCTTGCCGGTTATTTTTTAAATAGCCTAACAGATCATCCTTCGTTAGGCGCCCGTCTGTGCCTGTGCCGGGAATTTTATCCAGTTCATCAACACTGATCTTCTCATGATGGGCAATATTTTTTACCAGCGGTGAGTAAAAACGCGCTGAGTTGTTAAACTGAGATTTCTGTTGGGTTTCAGCGCTCACGGACAGCTGGCTGATGCCCGGGATTGTTTCAACTGCCGGCTCCGGCTGCTCCTGCGCTGCCTGAACGGCAGTTACAGGTGCCGGTGATGATTGCTGAGCAGTATTTGTAGTTTGTACTGCGGGAGCCGGCTGTTCAGCAACCGGTATAGTTTTCACCTCCTCCTCAACCTCAATAATGGCTATGGGCGCGCCTACCTGCACTACCTCGTTTTCCTTAAACAGGCAGGCTACCAGTGTTCCGGTTACAGGCGAAGGCACTTCCGAGTCAACTTTGTCTGTCGCAATTTCCAGAACTGCATCATCAGCTTCAATATGGTCGCCCTGATTTTTTACCCATTTGATGATGGTTGCTTCTGCAACGCTTTCACCCATTTTTGGCAACAAAAGTTGATACTTAGCCATGCTCAAATTTAATTCTTCAGGCAAAACTAACCATTTAACTCATTAATTTTTAACATCGCCGAGTAAACTATTCAACAGGCCCAATGCAGTAATGGCTGTACGCTCAATGTTCTGTGCACGCTTGCTGCCGAAAGTATATTTTTTAATCAGCTGCTGGCCTTTACCGGCCACTCCTATCCATACAGTGCCAACCGGCTTATCGGGCAGTCCGCCGCCCGGTCCGGCAATTCCGGTAACAGCAATGGCATAATCAGATTTGAAGTTGAGCAGCGCTCCGCTAACCATCTCGGTAACTGTTTCCTCGCTTACGGCTCCGTATTGCCAAAGCGTTTCATTTTTAACGCCCAGCAAACTTTCCTTCAATTCATAGGAATAGGAAACAGCCCCGCCAAAAAATACCTGAGAGGACCCGGCGTGCTGCGTAAATAAATGTGAAATATAACCGCCTGTGCAGCTTTCGGCCACCGATAATGTGAGGCCCCGTGCCGCCATTTTATCTAATATGGCTTTCTCCAGCGGTACATCTTCCTCTGCAACCACCACGTTCTTTACCCTGTCGGCTATTAGCCCAGCATAGTGATTCACCTGCCCGGTTGTTTGCTCCTCGTTATCGCCGTAACCGCTTAGGCGCAGCCTTACTGACCCTAACTTGGGCAGATATGCCAGCTTTACGCCGGCGGGTAAGCTGTCTTCAATATCAGCAATGCGTTCAGCCAGAAACGATTCACCCTCGCCCACCGTTAAAATGGTTTTATGATAAATAAAGGGTAAATCAAACGTAGCCTTTAGTTTGGGTATTACCGTATCATCCACCATATACATCATCTCAAATGGTACGCCGGGCATGGATACAAAAACTTTGCTGTTTACATGAAACCACATGCCAGGCGCGGTGCCATTTTTGTTTTGTATCACTTCGCAGTTAGCCGGCACTTCAGCCTGTTTTCTGTTCACATCGAGCAGGGGGCGGCTAAAGCGTTCAAAAATGCGCTGCACATTGCCAAGTGCGTCGGCGTTTTCAACCATTGGCACGTTAAAATATGCCGCCAGTGTTTTTTTGGTGATGTCGTCCTTAGTCGGGCCCAGGCCGCCGGTTATCAAAATGATATCTGCCCGCTGCTGTGCTTCACTGAGGGCCGCCACAATATGCTCCTGATCATCTGAAACAGATGAAATTTGTTTAACCCGGATGCCTGCCGCGTTCAGCTGTCTGGCCATCCAGGCAGAATTGGTATCTACAATCTGGCCGATCAGTATCTCGTCCCCTATGGTTATGATTTCTGCAAGCATTACTGGTTGTTATAATAATCTTTCCGCTTACTTAGTTTTAAATCCTGTAAAATTGCTGCCTTTACCTTCAAATCAACGCTGAATGATTTATATAAGCCAAAAGGCACCCACCGGAATGACAGATCCCAGCAATGTAAATCGCGGTAGATTGAAAAGGTTGTCAGGCTGAGTTTTTCTGCCTTTAAATCGTAACCGGTGGTGTACTGTATCTTCCACTTGGGGGTTAAATTGAAATCGCCGCTGCCATTGATAGTGCTGAATGTTGTAACCAGCGCCCCGTTATTGGTATAGTTGTAGCTGTAATTAAGCACAATGTTATACGGGATATTAAAATCCACGTAGGCGCTTGGGTCGCTGTTGATTAAGGCCAGGCGCTGTGCCTGGTTTTGCGTCATGTTTTGAACTGTGCTGCCCGCAGGTTGTATATTTTGCCGTTGATGCAGGGTAGCCGAATTTAAGCTTATATCCATGGAAAGGGTAAAGTTGCTCAGCATGGGAAACTTACCATCCTCGAAGGAATATTTATTTACCATTACCGGAGTACGCACAATCTGCCCGTTGGAAACAGAATCAATCACCCGTATTTCATACGGGTTAAACGAGCCTGAAAAGTTGATGCCCAGCTTTTGGTTAAATATAGCCGTATGCCCGTTAAACGTTACCGGCGACAAGCGAAACGAGTCGGCCGCAAAATTATAAAAGGTAGAAAAGCTCAATCCCTGCAGGATGGATATTTTGCGGTCGGTGCCCGATGTATCTGTGCTTTTAGCCTTCACCTTGGCTTCCACTGTATTATCAAGCGTAAAGCCTATGCCTGCTGAGCGCCCTGCCGCCGGTCCGCCTGCCTCAGACGACTGAAATATGGAATAAGTGCGTGAAGTATAGGGATAAGGTATAGTGGCCTGGCTAACAATGGTACGGTAATAGCCGTAGCTGGGATTTGAAAAATCGGGGCGGTAGCTGAAACTCAGTGACGGGGTCATCACATGCCTGATGGCTCTCAGGGAGCCATTACCCTTAAACTGGATGGTATTATAGATTTTTGTAGATACGCCTGCATTAAGGTTGTATTCGCCGGCCCGCTTAAATCCGGCAACGGTATCTGTGGTCAGGGTATCCTGCCCCGGAATGCTCCCCCGGCCGAATCTTTGCCGCGTGGTCTGAAAATTCCAGTGATCTATATAGGTAGCGTTGGCATTAAATTGAAAGTGCTTTAAAAATGTTTGATTAAAGCCGATGGGAATGGTATGCAGCAAGCCGCTTTCCAGTTTTTTTGACAGGGTGCTGGCCTGAAACAACTGGGCCTCTGGTATAGAATTGAGCCGGTTACTGCC
>CAXTAP010000028.1:0-13676 GCA_964241965.1 uncultured Mucilaginibacter sp. | reverse complement strand
GCGTTAACCGATGCGCTGAACGTAGTACCGGGGTGCGAATTGGCATCCTGGGAGTGTGACCATTGGATATTAAAATCTTTGATGGGCGGATCACCTGCCAGGCCGTAATTATGCGAACCAAAGCTGAAGGTAAAGCTGCCGCTGTATTCATAACGCTTTAAGTACCGGGCTGTTGAGGTAAGCTCAAAAGAACCTCTGGAGTATAGCGTGCCCATGGTAGTTAAATCCAGGTTGTCGCCAAAAGTGAGATAATATCCAAAGTTTCTTAAAAAAAATCCCAGCCTTGAGTCTTCGCCGAATGTTGGCAGCAGCACGCCGGAAGTCTGGTGGTCCGGCTTTGGGAAAAAGCCAAAGGGGATAGCCAGCGGCAAAGGTATGCCCTCTATTTCCAGGTAGGCAGGGCCTGATATAATCCTGTTCTTTTCGCCTATGCCCCTTGTAATTACAATGCCGAAGTGTGTTTCGGGATAAGGCAGGTCACAGGTGCTGAAAATGATGTTCCGGTAGGCTACTTCCTGGTCATTCAATACCTTGGCCTGGCCGCCGGTTATAAAGTTACCCTCCTGCTGGGTAGAAGTATTGTAGCCCTTGCCGCGCTTGGTTTGGTAATTGAAATATAAAGAGTCGGATACGGCCGGCTTTTGCCCTTTTTGCTTGGATATGGGCCGCCCCACATACCGGTGCGTTATAGGATCAATGCGCCCGCTGGCAAACATGAGGTGCTTGTTTTCATCTACGCGGATATAGTCGGCATTAAGTTCAAAGTCTTCATAAGTGACCTTGGCATTGCCATACAGGTAAGAAATTTTGTGAACCTGATCCACACGGGATGAATCTTCCGCAGTGGATTTTACGATTGATTTCAAACCTCCGCCGTTGGCTGAGGTATCTTTTTTACCTGTTGTATTTTTAGCGTTTTTAGATAGCAGGGGCTTTTTTTTAAGTATTTTACGGTCTTTAATGGTATCCAGCTTAATAATTGTATCTGCTGCTGTCTTATAATTAAAATGAAATGCATAGCTATGGGCAGCTGCTACTCTATTCGTGATCAAAACAATAGCCAGCAGAAAAAATAGTCTGATAAATTTCAAAGTGGATTACGAATAGTATTTTTGCAGATACAGTTAACAGTAATAGCGTTCAAAAATAATGAAAAATAAGGCTTTGGAAAGATTGATTTACGGTTTACCCTCATTACTTATATTAATTGCGTTCTTTTCATTTAAACCAAACCCGCCGGCTAAAAAGGACTCAACCGTTGCTAACGGTTTCAGATTTAAAACGGTAATTGTTGATGCCGGCCATGGTGGTCATGATCCGGGTGCTTACGGTGAATTTTCTGTTGAAAAGAATGTAACGCTTGCCATTGCCACAAAATTGCAGGCTGCCATAGAAAAAGAAATGCCCGGCGTAAACGCCATCATGACACGTACTACCAACGATTTTGTTGAACTGCATAAAAGGGCCGAGATTGCCAATCAAAATCATGGCAATATATTTATATCCATACACTGCAACTCATTGCCGGGGGTCAGAAGGGTGGTTAACGGCCGTACCGTTTCGGCCCCGAACCGCTCAGGTAAAGGCGTTCTGCTGCTGGTATATGGTTTTAAACGCACCGGCGAGCAGTTAGAAGCCATCCGGGAAAATGCCTCCATCTACCAGGAAAAAAATTACAAGGAATATTACAACTACGGTGACGACCCGACCTCGGCCATGGTGCTAAATGCCTTCCGCGACAAGTACAGAAAGCAAAGCATTCACCTGGCCAACCTGATTAACGACGAATTTACCGATACCGACGGGCGCTACAGTAACGGCGTAAAGGAACAGAGCTTACACGTACTGGCTAACAGCGGCATGCCGGCTGTGCTTGTTGAGACCGGATTTATCAATAACCCGGACGATGAACAATATTTAAATTCGGAAGCCGGGCAAAACGAAATCGTTGCTTCTATTGTTAGAGCTGTAAAACAATACAAAAAGGAAGTGGAGCAAGCTGCTGCACGGTAAGTTATTTTACTAAAACTTCAACTACTTTGAAAATTTCAAACGAAACCAAAATAGGCGTATTTACAGTTGTCGGCATCACTATTCTGATTTTGGGATACAGTTACCTTCGGGGCAACGATGTTTTTTCCAGATCAAACAGGTATTATGCCATTTACCAGAACGTAGAAGGTTTAACCGTATCTAAGCCTGTGCTCATTAACGGGTTCCAGATCGGGCAGATATCTAAAATGCGGCTGCTGCCTAACGGCCATACGGTGGTAGAGTTTAAAATCAACCCCGACTATAACATTCCGGCCAATACACTGGCCAAGCTTCAGAGCACGGACTTACTTGGCGGCAAAGCGGTAGTATTTCAGTTAGGCAACAGCAAGGAAATGGCCGAGGACAAGGATACATTGCAGGCTGATATACAGGGCAGCCTGGCTCAAAGCCTTCAGCCGGTGCAGAAAAAAGCTGAACAGCTGATTGGTAAAATGGATTCATCGCTGGCATCCATCAATAAAATATTGAACCCTGAATTTCAAAAGAATGTTGACCGCAGCTTTAACAGCATAGCCAACTCTCTGCAAACCTTAGAGGGTACCACCAAGAAACTTGATGGCCTTATAGGATCGCAAAGAAGCAATATCAACGCCATCATGACCAATGCCAATGGTGCGGCGCTGAATTTAAAAAACAGCACCTCGCATCTTACCGGCATTACCCGCAACTTTGAAAGTGTAAGTAATGAGCTGGCCCAGGCCAACATAGGCCAGACACTGACTAATGCCAATAAGGCAATGGCTGATTTACAGGCCGTTATTGCCAAGGTAAACAGCCCGACAGGCTCCCTGGGCTTGCTGATTAATGATGACAAGATGTATCAGAATCTGAACGCAGCATCAGGTAACCTGAACAATCTGTTTATTGATGTGAAGGCGCACCCCAAGCGTTATGTAAATTTCTCTTTTTCGGTATTTGGCGGTAAGAAGAAGGCTGAACCAGTTACACCAACGGTGCCTGTGACAGCTACCAACACATCAGGCAATTAATAAATGTTTATAAGGTTGAAGATTAGACAATTGCTAATCTTCAATCAAATAAGTGTTGCCTTCTATGGCTAGCTGTGTGTGCGGAAATACGCTTTTAGCCTCCTCCAGCAAATCATCCAGGTTTTTATACCGGGCCGAAAAGTGCCCAATTAATAAACGGTAAGCGTGTGTTTGCAAAGCTACCTCCGCAGCCTGGTAAGCTGTGGTGTGATGAGTTTCATTGGCCCTGTCGAGCAGGTTGTGTAAAAATGTTGCTTCGTGGTATAACAGCGTGGAGCTGTCTATCTGCTTAAAGTATTGCCGGTTGTAAAGTGTATCCGAGCAGTAGGCATATGATTTGGGCGCTTCAGGGTCGGAAGTTAATTCCGGGTTGCGGTATAGCTTTCCGCCCGGAACCTGATAGTCAAACCCCTTTTTAAGCAGCGGAAATATATTAACGGGAATATTCAGTTCGGCCACCTTTTCCTTCAATATCTTGCGCAGCCTGCGCTTTTCCCTGAATAAAAAGCCTGTGCAGGCAATACGATGATCGAGCGGTATAGTTTCAACGATAATATCGCTGTTTTCCAGTATTACCTGCGGCTCCGACGGGTTGGTTGGTGTAAACTCAATCTCATAGCGCAGTCTGGTTTCTGAGTATTTAAACTGAACATCAATGATTTCCTTCAGGGGCGAAGGTCCGTAAATTTTGAGTGGCTTGGTTCGCCCGTTCAGATGCATGGACGATATAAGCCCCATCAATCCGAGGTAATGGTCGCCATGAAGATGGCTGATGAAGATATGGTCTATGCGGCTTGGCTTAATATCGTATTTCAGCATTTGATGCTGGGTGCCTTCGCCGCAATCTATCAGGTACAGATGCTCATTAATGTTGAGTGCCTGTGATGTAGGATTTCTGTTATAAATGGGAGTGGCAGAGCTGCTGCCTAATATGGTTACCTCAAACTTCATTTCAGGTAAACACTTTGATGGTCTATTTTGCTTCCTTTTTTAGCTCTTTTTCTATTTCTTCCATAAATACAAGGTCAATCGCTTCTTCAGTAGTCGGAACGATAGACAGAACATTGTCTAATTGAGAAATGTTAATTAAGCGGGCCACTGCTTCATTCAGGCAAGCCAAAATAAAACTGCCTCCTGCATTTTTGCACAAACGATGACCAACAAGCAAGCTGCTTAAACCCGAAGAGTCAGCAAACTTTACCTGGCACAAATCCAGTATAATGTTGCGCTGCCCTTCTGTGTTGATGAGTATAAGTTCGGATTTTAGTTGTGGTGTAATCAATGAATTTAATTTTGATTCATTTAACTTAATCAAAACATATTTTTCATGCTTATCAACTGAGAATTTCATGTTCCTTTAATATTTGAAAGCTAAGTTATAAATATTTTAGATAAATATAAAATATTAGAGTTCGGCTAATGCCATATTTATTGTTTGCTCAATATCATTATTTAACTCTGTATTTTCCCGGTCAAAATGGCTGCCGGTAATATGTTCGTAAAGCTCAATATACCTTTCAGCTATTGATGCTACTATGGCTGCCGTCATTTCTGGTATCTGCTGGCCCTCTTTGCCCTGGAATCCGTTTTCGATCAGCCACTGCCGTACAAATTCCTTTGACAGCTGCTTCTGTTCTTCACCTCTGGCCTGCCTTTCCTCATATCCTTCCTTGTAGAAATACCGGGAAGAATCCGGCGTATGGATTTCATCAATCAGCAATATTTCACCGTTTGCCTTACCGAATTCATATTTGGTATCTACCAGTATTAAACCCTGCCTGGCTGCAATTTCGGTGCCCCGCTTAAACAGGCGCAGGGTATAGTCTTCCAGTTTTTGATAATCATTTTCTGCTACTATACCCTTACTTAAAATTTCCTCACGTGATATATCCTCATCATGCCCTACCGAAGCTTTGGTAGTAGGCGTAATAATGGGCTGAGGTAACCGGTCATTCTCCTTCAGGCCTTCGGGTAGAGCTACACCGCATAACTCGCGTTTGCCGGCGTTATATTCGCGCCAGGCATGGCCCGCCAGGTAACCGCGTACCACCATTTCTACCTTGAACGGTTCACAGATGCGCCCGATGGTAACCGAAGGATGGGGCACCTTAACAACCCAGTTAGGTACAATATCAGCTGTATGTGTTAAAAAGCCTGCAGCAATCTGATTTAGTACCTGCCCTTTATAAGGTATAGCTTCAGGGAGAACCACGTCAAAGGCCGAAATACGGTCAGTAACCACCATCACCAGGTATTCATTATTGATGGTATATACATCCCTGACCTTACCTTTATAAAAGTTAGTCTGACCGGGAAAGTTAAAATTCGTCTCTTTTATAGCCATTAACTTGGATTTGAAATATCAGACGTGAGATATTAGATAACCTTTACTTCATTATCTTATATCTAAGCTCTCATATCTGGGTTATTGAATGTCACCATAAGCGCGCAGTATGCTTTTAACCAGCTTATGGCGCACAACATCCTCACCGCTTAAATAGATAATTTCCAGCCCTTTTATATCAGATAGTATGTTTAACGCCGTATGGAGGCCCGATTGCTGCTTTTTCGGCAAGTCAATCTGAGTAACGTCACCGGTAACAATAAATTTAGCCGAAGGCCCCATCCGCGTTAAAAACATCTTTAACTGCATATCGGTAGCGTTTTGTGCTTCGTCTAAAATTACAAAGCAGTTATCCAGCGTGCGGCCGCGCATAAAGGCCAGCGGGGCAATTTCAATGGTACGGTTTTCCAGATAGGTTTTCAGCTTTTCGGCGGGTATCATATCATCCAGCGCATCATACAGCGGGCGCAGGTACGGGTCAATCTTCTCCTTTAAATCGCCGGGTAAAAAGCCCAAGTTTTCACCGGCCTCAACCGCAGGGCGGGTCAGGATAATGCGTTTTATTTCTTTATTCTTCAGGGCTCTTACGGCCAAAGCAACGGCTGTGTAGGTTTTACCCGTACCTGCCGGCCCGATGGCAAATAAAATATCGTTAACAGCCAAACTGTTAACCATGCGGCGCTGGTTGGCCGTACGGGCCCTTACCATAATGCCGTTAGGGCCAAAAACGATTACCTCCCCGGAGGCCGGCTTATCAGGTACAATGTTATCGGCACCATCGTGCGTTTGCGCCTTAGCGCCTAAAATGCGCTCTAAATCGGTAACGTTTAAATTCTCAAATTTTTCAACGTGCTGCAGCAGATGATTGAATTTTTCCTGAAAGGAAGTGATTTCATGCTCATCGCCCAGTACCTTTAAATCACTGCCCCGGGCAACCAGTTTCAGCTTGGGGAATTGCTTTTTGATGATTTCAAAATGGTCATTATTAGCGCCCCACAACACGGCAGGACTCACCTGCTCAACAGATATTTTTAGTTCGTTCAATTACAATTGATTTAATTTAGTTAATGCTTTTTAGTGTTAAAAATTGAATATTTGCATCCTCAAAACACTAATACAAGATTAGCAATAAATATTCAAAATAAGTAATGGCAATAATAACATTAACTACCGATTTGGGCGATAAAGATATTTATCAGGCCGCCCTTAAAGGTAATATTTATAAGTTAATGCCATCAGTGAATATTGTTGATATTACCCATTCGGTTGCCTCATTTAATATTCAGCAGGCCGCTTTTATTATTAAAAACAGCTTCCATTATTTTCCGGAAGATACAGTGCATCTCATCGGTGTAGACACGGTATTTCATGACTATACGCGTTACATAGCAGTACGCTATCAGGGCCATTATTTTGTGGGAGCCGATAATGGCATCTTCTCCCTGATATTTAATGAACCGCCCGAGCAGATGGTAGAAATTACGCTGATGCAGGATTTAAAATTTCTGCACTTCCCGCTGGCTGATCTGTATGTAAAGGCTGCCTGCCATTTAGCCAGGGGCGGCCACCTTAACCAGATTGGCATACCGGTGCAGGGCGTGGAACGCAAAATGGATTTGCAGCCGGTAATTGAGCGAAATCTTATTAAGGGTATGGTGATATATATTGATACCTTTCAGAACGCTGTTACCAATATCACTAAGGATTTTTTTAATCGCGTGCAGCAAGGCCGCCGCTTTACGCTATACTTTAAGCGCAATGAAACCATTACGCAACTGAGCTGGCATTACAATGAAGTGCCTGAGGGTGAGAAGCTATGTTTATTCGGCATCAGCGATCATCTGGAAATCGCTATTAATAAGGGTAACGCCAGCGGCTTGCTGGGGCTCGGTTTAGGCGACAGCGTGATCATCGATTTTCAGTAAACGCCGCCGATATTTTTTTGTTGCATGGCCGTTTTAGTCCTCATCATAACGTCAATTTATGATCCTACAATGTGCAAGGCCGTGCCTGAAGCGTATTTTTGTAAGTTTTATAATTTACTTTTTATATAAATGGCAAGAGGACGACTTAACAGCGGCAGCCCGGCAGAACAGGAATTACCGAAGGCAAAAATCAATAAGCAAAGCCTGCGCAACGTAGGGCGCCTGTTAGCTTATGTACGCCCCTATCGCGGTAAATTTATAGCAGGGTTAAGCTTCCTGTTTCTATCAAGTATTGTTGGCCTGGCTTTTCCTGCTTTAATCGGCGCCTTAATCAATGCAGCGCAAGGCAAGCAGAATCATGCCTATCTGCCATCTACACTCAACGGTGTTGGAAAACTGATTTTGCTTGTGCTGTTCGTGCAGGCGTTTGTATCATTTTTCAGAGTAGTATGGTTTGTACAGGTGGCCGAAAGATCACTGGCTGATATCAGACGCGATACCTACTTCAAAATGATTAAGCTGCCCATGAATTTTTTTGCCAATCGCAGAGTTGGCGAACTAAACAGCCGTATCTCTGCTGATTTGTCGCAAATCCAGGATGCCATTACCACTACGTTTGCGGAGATGATCAGGCAGTTGATTTTGCTGGTTGGCGGCATTACCCTGCTGGTCATTGTATCCGGCAAACTTACTTTGGCCTTGCTGGTCATTCTTCCCTTCCTGATCGGGTTTGCCGTAATTTTCGGCAGATACATCAGAACCCTGTCTCGCCAGGCACAGGATAAGCTGGCAGAATCCAATACCATTGTGGAGGAAACATTGCAGGGTATTGCTAATGTCAAAGCCTTTGTGAGTGAGGCCTTCGAGGCCAGCCGTTATAACAAAAACCTGCAAGAGGTGGTATCCATTGCGGTAAAGGGTGCCAAATTCAGGGGTGTATTTGCCTCTTTCATTGTGTTTTGCCTGTTTGGCTCTATTGTAGCGGTAATCTGGTATGGCTTAAATTTGGTGAGCCACGGCGAACTCAAGGTTGACCAGCTGACCACCTTTATCCTGTACGCCTTGTTTGTAAGCGCTGCTATGGGCAGCTTTCCGGAGTTATATGCCAACATGCAAAAAGCGGTGGGCGCCAGCGAACGGGTGCTCGAAATTCTGGCTGAAACCGGTGAGCCTCTGTCCATACAGGAAAGTGATAATGCAATTGTTCAGCCTATAACCGGTAACCTTACATTCGACCATGTAACCTTTGCTTACCCGTCCCGACCGGAAATTACAGTGCTGAAAGGTATATCATTAACGGCTGAAGCCGGCCAGCGTGTAGCAATTGTAGGCCCCAGCGGTTCGGGAAAATCAACCATGGCTGCGCTGATATTGCAGTTTTACAAACCGCAAAGCGGGCAGCTTTTATTTGATGATCGTCCTGCCGGTGATTACAAATTAACCGACATCAGAAACCAGGTGGCTGTTGTGCCGCAAGATGTGATGTTGTTTGGCGGCTCTATACTCGAAAACATTGCCTACGGCAAGCGTAATGCTACCACGGATGAAATTATGCAGGCCGCCAGGCGGGCCAATGCACACCAGTTTATCATTTCATTTCCCGAAGGATATCATACTATTGTGGGCGAGCGCGGCGTTAAATTATCAGGCGGTCAGCGGCAGCGCATCGCTATAGCCCGCGCTTTGCTGAAAAATCCTGCCATCCTGATTCTGGACGAGGCCACCTCTTCGCTTGATTCTGAATCGGAGCGTTTAGTGCAGGAGGCGCTGGAAGAATTAATGAAAAACAGAACATCCATTATTATTGCCCATCGCCTGTCAACCATTCGCGATGCCAGCAAGATTATAGTGCTTGAAAAAGGCTCCATTATTGAAAGCGGCAGCCATGAAGAATTAATGAACAACGAAAACGGCTTATATCGCTATTTAAGCCAATTGCAATTTGAAAATGCTGCTAACGGATAATACTTTGTGTATGTTAGCAGTTTAAATAACACATGTAAATAGCAGGCGCAAAATATAAACATGCCTGCCGGATAAAGAAAATGAAATTAACTATACACGGGGCTGCCCGTCAGGTAACCGGAAGCATGCACATGCTGGAGGTTGACCGTTATAAGATACTGATAGACTGCGGTTTGGATTATGAGAAAGACCGCAACGTACAAACCAACGAGAATTTTCCGTTTAACCCGGGCGATATTGATGTAGTGATATTAACCCATGCCCACATCGACCATTCGGGCAACCTGCCAACGCTGGTGCGCCTCGGATTTGAAGGCCAGATTCTGTGCACACCACCTACTGCAGACCTGGCCGAATTGCTGCTGATGGACTCAGTGAACATTTTTGCCAATAAGCAGCGTAAGCATAAAAAGCACGGCAAAAGTAAATTTAACAGCGGGGGCCAGCCTTTATACCTGCAGAAGCACGTAACAGATACTGTAGAACGTTTTGTAACCATCGGCTTCAACAAGCCTTTTCGTATTAACGATGGTATTGAGCTTACTTTCATCCCGGTAGGCCATTTACTGGGTGCAGCAGCGGCAGTGCTGAATATTGATGACCAGGGTATTCAAAAATCAATTGCCTTTACCGGCGACATCGGCCGCAAAAATTATCCGGTTTTGAATGACCCGCAGGCGTTGCCGCCGGTTGACTACTTAATAACAGAGTCAACCTATGGCGGACGTTTTCATAGCAAGGGCAAAACTATTGAAGAAGTGCTAACAGAAACGATTGATAAAGCCTGTATAAAGGAAAACGGAAGAATTATTATTCCGGCGTTTAGCATCGGGCGCACACAATCTCTGGTGTACTCGCTCAATAAAATATTTACAGAAGGGTTGTTGCCCCCGGTAAAGGTGTTTGTTGATAGTCCGCTGGCTACCACATCTACCAGGGTATTCCGTAAGTACCATGACTTGCTGAATCAGGATGCACAGGATTTTTACCGGCACAAAGGCGATGAATTTGAATTTGAGAACCTTACCTACGTTGAGAATTTAAAGGAAAGCAAACAGGTTTCCAATTATTTTGAGCCCTGTATCATCATATCTTCAGCCGGTATGCTGGAGGGAGGCCGCATTCAGGATCACCTGTTCTATAACATCCAGAATTATTATTGTACTATCCTGTTCATTGGTTATTGTGCTAAAGGCACACTGGGCCATCGGCTGCTGCGCGGCGATCCGATTGTGCACGTGAAAGATCGTGACTTATCTGTTTATGCAACCATTAAACAAACCGATTTGTTAAGTGCTCACGGCGACCACGAAGATTTAGTCAATACAGTAAAGCAGCAGCCCGGCAACCAGCTGAAGAAGGTGTTTTTGGTACATGGTGAGCCGAGCAGTATGGAGGCCTTGTCTGACAGCCTTACCCAAGATGGCTACGATGTACAGATACCGGAAAAGGGCGTTGTTTACAACTTATAACCCTTTTACAAACTAACATAAAAAAAGCTCTTTATTACATAGAGAGCTTTTTTGCTGAATAGCTGTGTATCCTTTAGTTTTTAAAATGATTAATAATCAAAGTAGCCAGCTCAACCCCTATCCGCTCCTGCGCTTCGTTTGTTGAGGCGCCGATGTGCGGAGTTAATGATATTTTGGGATGTTTCAGTATAGCTTCGCTGGGCGTAGGTTCATGGTCAAACACATCCAGTGCAGCAAATGATAGTTGCCCGCTATCTAAGGCGGCAATCAAGGCGGCTTCATCAACAAGGCCCCCACGTGATGCATTGATTACACCTGCCCCCTTTTTCATCTGTGCAAACTCTTGTGCACCCAGTATAGGTTTATCAATAAACGGTGTATGCAGGGTGATGAAATCACTTTGTGCAATTGCGTCTTCCTGAGTGGCCCGCTTAACCCGGGCGTTAATTTTTGCGCCGCCGCCTAAAACGAGTTCCAATTCAGGGTTAAAATCATATACATCATAGGCCAGCACTTCCATACCCAAACCTAAAGCCATTTTAGCTACTTCTCTGCCGATGCGGCCAAAGCCCAGAATGCCCAAAGTTTTACCGCGCAATTCTACCCCCCTGGCGTAAGCCTTTTTTAATTCATTAAATTTGGTGTGACCTTCCATGGGCATTTTACGGTTGCTGTCTTCTAAAAAACGCACGCCAGTAAATAAATGCGCAAACACCAGTTCGGCTACTGATAGTGAAGACGATGCCGGGGTGTTGTACACCCCTATCCCCTTTTGCCTGGCGTAATCCACATCAATATTGTCCACACCAACGCCACCGCGGCCAATTAACTTTAAATCGGGGCAGGCATCAATCAGTTCCTTACGGATCTTAGTGGCGCTGCGTACTGTAACAGCATCATAATTCTGCAGTTTTTCAAGCAGTTCTGCCTGCGGTATAGTGTTGGTATCAATGCTGAAACCGGCTTCCTCGAGCATCTGCTTGCCGGCCGGGTCAATACCATCATTCGCTAATATTTTAATCATTATCTTACTTATCGGTTAGCTGTTATCTGTTTGTGTTAACCATCCTGCTCTATCAGCAACTACCTGAGTAACAAACAGCATAAATTCATTTATTTTTTTCGGCAAACTCCTGCATAGCTTCAATAAGCACATGCACGCTCATGATAGGCAAAGCATTATAAATAGATGCCCTGAAACCGCCTACACTGCGATGGCCTTTGATGCCTACAATGTTTTTCTGGTCGCATAGTTTCAGAAACGGTTTCTCATGCTCCGGGTTGTGAGTTACAAAGCATACATTCATTCGCGAACGGTCCTCCGGTACAGCCACGCCCTTAAAAAGCGGGTTTCGGTCAATTTCTGCGTACAGCGCCCTGGCCTTCGCCTCGTTTTCTTTTTGAATGGCTTCAACACCCCCTTTAGCCTTTAACCAGCGCAGGGTAAGCATGGATACATATATGGCAAACACCGGAGGGGTGTTATACATAGAACCGCCTTCTATCTGAGCTTTGTAATCAAACATGGCTGGTATGCTCCGCCCGGTTTTACCCAAAATCTCATCCTTGATAACCACTAAGGTGACGCCAGCCGGACCCATATTTTTTTGCGCCCCTGCGTAAATCAGGCCGAAGTCGGCCACATTAAACTTACGGCTGAAAATATCCGATGACATATCACACACCATAGGTACGGGCGATACAGGAAAGTTCTGTATTTGTGTACCATAGATGGTATTGTTGGAAGTAATATGAAAATAAGCTGCATCCGCAGGTATTTCAAAATCTTTCGGGATATAAGTAAAGTTGCTTTCCTTGGACGAAGCCACAAGCTGAACTTCCCCGAAATACTTAGCCTCCTTGGCTGCCTTGTTTGCCCAGACCCCGGTTTCGAGGTAAGCAGCCTTGCCCCCGGCAGGAAGCAGATTGTAGGGAGCCAGAGCAAACTGAGTGCTGGCCCCGCCCTGTAAAAACAGAACAGAATAACCTTCGGGTAACTGCAGCAATTCCTTAACCAGCCTGACAGCTTCATCAAGCACGGCTTCAAATTCGGCCGAGCGGTGAGAAATTTCAAGAATTGAAAGGCCGATGCCGTTGAAATCCACTACCGCCTGAGCAGCTTGTTTCAGTACTTCATGAGGCAATATACCCGGGCCTGCACCAAAATTATGTTTAATTTCCATGTAAATACTTGTGTTTAAAATCGCAATGCGCAACACATTGTGAAACAGCCGAAGATAAATATTTGCGGTGTTTTATTTAGACTTTTTTATAATATATTTATTATATAATGATTTCGGCAATTAAACATCCATACTGTTAATATATTTTTAAAGCTGACTAATGCTGCTCTGCTATCTATGCGAATTTCAGGCTGTGGATGGCAAGCAAGGGGTCTGCCGCTTTGAATACCGAACTGCCTGCCACCAGCACGTTGGCACCGGCCTCAAACAGCCGGGCTGCGTTTTGGTCATTGATGCCGCCATCTACTTCAATGAACGGGTTTAGTTCGTTCTGCGTACACATGGCAGTTAATTGCCGAAGCTTTTTGTAAGTATTACCGATGAACTGCTGGCCGCCAAAGCCGGGATTTACCGACATGATCAATACCAGCTCTAAATCGGGTAAAATGTCTTCCAGTAAGCTCACCGGCGAATGCGGGTTAAGCGCAACGCCGGCCCTGCAACCTAATTCTTTAATCACCTGTACTGTCCGGTGCAGGTGAATGCAGGCTTCAAGGTGAACCGTAATACCATCGGCACCGGCATTTTTAAATTGCTGCAGGTAACGGTCGGGCTCGGTAATCATCAGATGCACATCGAGCGGCTTTTTGGCATGCCTTTTTATAGCTTCAATCACCGGGAAGCCGAAAGAAATATTGGGTACAAAGATGCCGTCCATTACATCAACATGGATCCAGTCGGCA
>CAXTAP010000027.1:0-37919 GCA_964241965.1 uncultured Mucilaginibacter sp. | reverse complement strand
CTGACGATTAGCGTGGTCAGAAAGGCCGATTGAATGTACTGTTCGAAGTTCGTACCACCACCACCTTTTTGAAAAACGCTTCCTTTATCCGACATAATACTATTTGTAAGAATCTAAGTTATCTATTACAAAGTAAGCCATAAAACAAGTACAACCAAATGACTAAGCTCAGTTTAATGATTGAACTGCTTGTAATTCAGTTCATTACAAGGTTTCTGGTGAGCACTTTTTTTGATTTTCCGGAATGCTCACCAAATGCTCACCACTTTTTCGAGAATTAATGGATGATTTGGGTACTTCCAGGAAATAAAAAAGCCTGTAAACATTTAATTTACAGGCTTTTAGTTGTTTTCAACATTGATTTTAGCGGAATGGACGGGACTCGAACCCGCGACCCCAGAAAGCACTACACTCGTAATCAAACGTCATATTTGCATAGATGAATTCATAATTAAAAAATTTAACGTTTTCTTGGCTGTTACTCGTAACAATTACTTTACAAAGTATTCAGAATAGTTTAATATATCATTTGAAAGTAGTTATTAAACTCAACAAAGCCTAAACGCAAATTGAGTTATTTCATAATTTTAACCCTAATAAAAATGTTACCCATCTGTTACTAAAAAATAAAAAAAGCACTGTAAAAATTTGTTTTACAGTACTTTAAAGAAAATTCAAAGTAGCCCGTAGGGGAATCGAACCCCTGTTTCTAGAATGAAAATCTAACGTCCTAACCCCTAGACGAACGGGCCTTAACTGCAAAACAAATTTCTCTTTGTTTTGGGACTGCAAAGATATAAATTTATTCAAAAAGTTAAAAATTTATGCCGAATTATTTAATGTATCATTATTACTGATCTTAAACTATATCATCGGCAAGCTCACAAACAAAATGCTCCATTTATTAATTATTAAGCTGTTCAGCTGCTGTTGATTTTAACGGCACAAAAATATCCTCCGATGAAAGCAGTATGGAATAACCAGGTAATTGCAGAAAGCAATAATACCATAGTGGTGGAAAACAATCATTATTTTCCCAAAAACAGTGTAAAGGCAGAATTTTTAAAGCCGTCTGCAACGCACAGCACTTGCCCGTGGAAGGGTTTAGCCTCCTATTACACCCTTGATGCCGGAGGCAGGCAAAACCCGGATGCGGCCTGGTACTACCCCCAGCCCAAAGAGGCAGCCAGTCAGATTAAGGACTATATAGCTTTTTGGAAAGGGGTGCAAATAACCGAATAATATGAAGCAATATGATGTAATTATTATTGGCTCTGGCCAGGCAGGCAATCCTTTGAGCCGTAAAATGGCTCAGGCCGGCAAAAAAACATTACTTATTGAAAAACGGCTGGTAGGCGGCACTTGTGTTAATGATGGCTGTACGCCCACTAAAACTATGGCAGCCTCCGCCAAAGCGGTTTATCAGGCCCGCCACTCGGCAGCATTGGGTGTGCCGGTCAGTGATTTCAAGGTGGATATGGCCGCCATCAAAAAGCGGAAGGACGATATTGTAGAACATTCGCGCAGCGGCAACCAGGAAGATCTGGAGCATACTGAAAACCTGGAGCTGCTTTTTGGCGAGGCCGCCTTTACCGGGCATAAAATACTCAGCATAAAACTGAATGAGGGCGGAGAAGAAGAGGTAACTGCCGATCTTATCTTTATCAACGCCGGAGCTAAAACTGCCATTCCCGAAATTGAGGGGCTTGATCAGGTTGATTATCTGACGTCAACCACTATACTAGACCTCGACACTGTGCCCGAACACATCTTAGTGCTGGGCGCTAATTATATCGGTTTAGAATTCAGCCAGATGTTCCGCCGTTTCGGCAGCCGCATTACACTGCTGGAAAAAGGGCAGCGCATGATGAGCCGGGAAGATGAGGATATTGCTGCCGAAGTTCAAAAATTGCTGGAGGCAGAGGAAATTACCATCCACGCCGCTGCACAAGTTCAAAAATTTGCGAAAGATGCCAATGGCGAAATCCTGGCTACCGTAAAAATTAAGGATCAGGTGCAGCAGATTTCTTGCTCGCACATACTGATTGCCGCTGGCCGCACCCCGCAGACCAAAGCATTAAATCTGCAGAATACGGGCGTAGAGGTTGATGATAAAGGCTTTATTAAAGTAAATAATAAACTGGAAACCAACATACCGGGCATTTATGCCTTAGGCGATATTAAAGGCGGGCCGGCCTTCACTCACATCTCTTACAACGATTATACTATTGTTTACCGCAACTTACTGAAAGGCGCTGATTACTCTGTTGATGACCGCCCTGTACCCTATTGTATGTTTACCGATCCGCCGCTGGGCCGGGTAGGTATTACTGAAACAGAGGCTAAACAAAAAGGTTTGAATATTAAGGTGGCTACCCTGCCTATGGCCAACGTAGCCCGTGCGGTAGAAACCGGCGATACCCGTGGCCTGATGAAGGCCGTGGTGGATACCCATACCAAACAGATAATAGGTGTGGCCATACTGGGCCAGGAAGGCGGTGAAATTATGTCGGTGCTGGAAATGGCGATGCAGGGTAAAATTACTTATGATAGGGTAAGATATTGTATATTCGCTCACCCTACATATTCAGAGTCGTTAAATAATTTGTTTATGAAGATTGAGGAATAACACAGCGCATGATCAAAGCGGAAGAGCTGAGTAAAAGCTATAGCGGCAAGCAGGCAGTTAACCATATCAGCTTTGAAGTGGCTGAGCATGAAAACCTGATTCTGCTCGGCACCAGCGGCTGCGGTAAAACCACCACCCTCAAAATGCTGAACCGCCTCATTGAGCCGGATGCAGGAACAGTTTATATCGGCGGGCAAAATGTTAACAGCCAGCCGCCCGAGCAGCTGCGCCGGAACATTGGCTACGTAATGCAGAACAACGGCTTGTTCCCTCACTATACAGTGGCCGAAAATATTGCTGTGGTTCCCCGGCTATTAAAGTGGGACAAAAAACGGACGGAGGCCCGCACTGCTGAGTTAATGGAAAAACTTCACCTGTCGCCAGATTTTTTGGAACTATACCCTGATCAGTTAAGCGGCGGGCAGCAGCAGCGGGTGGGCCTGGCGCGCGCGCTTATGGCCGATGCGCCGGTGCTGCTGATGGATGAGCCTTTTGGAGCGCTGGATAATATTACCCGGGCAAAAATACAGCAGGAGTTTAAGGATATGGATGAGCTGAAGCGCAAAACCATCGTGATGGTTACGCATGATGTACAGGAAGCCTTTGAACTGGCCGACCGCATTTGCCTGATGGACAAGGGGGAAATTGTTCAGAATGGTACGCCGCCGGAGCTGTTGTTTAAACCGGCCAGTCAGTTTGTGCAGGATTTTTTGCAGGCTCAGCGCCTGCAGCTGGAGTTCAGGGCTGTTAAGTTAAATGATGTTTGGGATATGCTGCCCGGTGCGCAGCCTTCGGATACCGCAGCATTGCCATCCGACCAGAATGTGTGGTGGGCCCTTGAGCACATCAGGGCAGGTAAACAAGCCGAAGTTGTAATTGAACATGCGGTATCCCATCAAAAGAAATCAGTAAATTTTGAGCAGCTAATGTCCGCCTTTCATCAATACCAAAACCGAAAGCAGCAGCTATGAATGAGCAGCAGCAAAGCTTGTTTAAGTTTATGTGGCAGGAGCGCGATAAACTGGGCGCCCAAACGCTGGAGCATATCGGCCTTACTTTTATTTCCCTGCTGCTGGCCGTAATTATCGGGGTGCCGCTGGGCATCTTAATTTCACGCCGCAAAAAGCTGTCGGGCACAATTCTGGGCATTGCCGGCGTACTGCAGACTATACCAAGCATTGCCCTGCTGGGCTTCATGATTCCCCTGCTGGGCATTGGCGCCAAACCGGCCATTATTGCCTTGTTTTTATATGCGCTGCTGCCCATTATCCGCAATACGTTTACAGGCATTACCGGTATTGATGGTGCTGTTAAAGAGGCCGCACTTGCTATGGGCATGGGCAAGCAGCAAATATTGTTCAGGGTTGAACTGCCTTTGGCAATGCCGGTGATACTGGCAGGTATCCGCACGGCTACCGTAATTACAGTAGGCGTAGCTACCCTAGCCTCTTATATTGCAGCGGGTGGTTTGGGCGAATTTATTTTTGGCGGTATTTCCCTGAATAATACCAACATGATTTTGGCCGGCGCTGTCCCGGCAGCATGCCTGGCTATATTATTTGATTTTCTGCTGTCGCGACTGCAAAAGTTTAATTTTAAAAAACTGCGTTTCGGCCTTTATAGCTTCTCGGTAATTGCGGTGCTGCTGGCTTCTTTCTACCTTATCCCATCGGCTTACGGCAGCAAGCTAACCGCCGGCTTTACCCCGGAGTTTATGGGCAGGCAGGATGGCGACCTGGGCCTGCGCCAAAAATACGGACTCAGGGTGCATACCATTGTAATCAGTGATGCGGTCATGTACAAGGCGGCTTTTGAAAAGCAGCTGGACGTTATCAGCGGTTACTCTACCGATGGCCGGCTGAAAGCTTACAACCTGATGGTGTTGAAGGATAACAAAGGCATCTTCCCACCCTATTATGCAGCGCCGATTGTGAATGATGAAGCCCTGAAACGCTTCCCGGAGTTAGAGAAAACGCTGAACCTGCTGTCGGGCGCCATCACTGATGCTGTCATGACGGATATGAACTACCGTACTGATTACCTGCACCAGTCGCCGGAACGCGTGGCAAAGGATTTTCTGGAAGCGCATCACTTATACAAACCCGACCGCAATGGCACTGCAGGCACGGTACGTATCGGCTCAAAAATTTTCGGCGAACAGTATATCCTGGCCAGCATGTACAGTATGCTGATTAAAGGATATACCGATTACAATACCACAGCCAAAACCGGCCTGGGCGGTACTAAGATATGCTTTGATGCCCTGGCTAACCACGAAATAGATTTTTACCCCGAATACACCGGCACGGGTCTGCTGGTAGTTTTACAGCCAGATACGAAGCAGGTAACCGCTTTGGAACATGATAAGGATAAAACTTATCAGTATGTAAAATCGGCTTTTGAGCAAAAATTTCATATCACCTGGCTGAAGCCTATCGGCTTTAATAATTCTTACGCCCTGATGATGAGGAAAAAACAGGCAGATAACCTGGGCATAAAAACAATTTCAGACCTTAAAAGGTATTTGGATAACAAGCAGTAATGGATTTATCGGAATGTTACAGAGCCGTACGTAAGCGTACGGAAGATATATGCAGCCCCCTGCAAACTGAGGATTACGTAGTGCAGCCGGTGGCCGATGTCAGTCCGCCTAAATGGCATATCGGGCATACTACCTGGTTTTTTGAAACCTTTATTCTAAAACCGCATTTCATGGGTTATCAGGAGTATAATCCTGAATATAATTATGTATTTAACAGTTACTATGAAACTGTAGGAGCCCGTACCATACGTACTGACCGGGGCAACCTGAGCCGGCCAACTGTAACCGAAGTTTATCGCTACCGCGAGTACGTGGATGATGCGGTTAACAAGCTGCTGATGTACGGCGAGCCCTCTGCCGAACTGACTGAACTTTTCATGCTGGGATTCAACCATGAAGAGCAGCATCAGGAACTGCTGTTAACCGATATTAAGTATATTCTGGGGCACAATCCGCTGTTTCCGGCTTACAAGCACGACTACGCTTCGCCAAAGGCAGTACAGGATGAAGGTTTTGCAGCTATGAACGAGGGTATCTACGAAATTGGCTTTCAGGGCCAGGGGTTCTTTTTTGATAATGAAATGAACCGGCACAAAGTTTATTTAAACAGCTATGCAATAAGCCGCAGCCTGGTTACCAACGCCAGCTATTTAGAATTTATGAATAGCGGCGGCTATCAGGATTTCAGGCACTGGCACGCTGAAGCCTGGGACTGGGTAAAGATAAACAGCATTACTTCGCCCCTGTACTGGCATTTCATTGACGGGCAATGGCATACCTATACCCTTGCCGGCCTCCAGCCGCTTAATTTACATGAACCGGTTACCCATGTCAGCTACTATGAGGCTTATGCCTACGCCTCCTGGAAAGGTGCACGCCTGCCTACCGAGTTTGAATGGGAAGCTGCTGCTGAACAGTTCAGCTGGGGTAAAAGCTGGGAATGGACGGAAAGCGCTTATTTGCCTTATCCGGGTTTCAGCAAGGCGCCAGGCGCTATAGGTGAGTATAATGGCAAGTTCATGGTGAACCAAAAGGTACTGCGCGGCGCCTCTGAGGCCACTCCGCCAAATCATAGCCGCATTACATATCGTAACTTTTTCCATCCGCATCTGCGCTGGCAGTTTACGGGTATAAGGCTGGCCCGCTAAGCAAAACATTTTATCTTTACATTGATGATTCTCTCTACCGATACTAAAAAGCAAGCCCTGCAGCAAACACAATTTTATAAAGATGTGGTTGCCGGGCTGCAGGCGGAGCCTAAATACCTGCAATCCAAATATTTTTATGACACGGCCGGCGACAAGCTGTTTCAGCAGATTATGGACTGCCCGGAATACTACCCGACCAACTGTGAACTGGAAATTTTTACCCGTCAGACGGCCGAACTTGCCAAAGCACTTATAGCTGATGGCAGCCCGTTCGACCTGATTGAGCTGGGCGCCGGCGATGCCACTAAATCAACCTATCTGCTGCGCTACCTCCTGGAGCAAAAGGCAGATTACACCTATCTGCCGATTGACATATCAGCCAATACCATTACCTATCTTAATGCGGCTTTGCCCGGTGCATTGCCCGGCATTAAAATTACAGGGTTGAACGGCGACTATTTTGATATGCTGAAGAAGGCAGCACAATTATCGGGCAGGCGCAAGGCGGTGCTGTTCCTGGGTTCCAATATAGGCAATATGCCGGTTAATGTTGCCGAGAGCTTTTGCCATGAACTGCGCCGGCACCTTTCTGCCGGCGACAATGTGCTGATCGGCGTGGATCTGAAAAAAAATCCTAAAACTGTGCTGGCCGCCTATAACGATAAACAGGGCATTACCCGCCAGTTTAACCTGAACCTGCTGCATCGCATCAACACTGAATTGAATGCCGATTTTGATTTAACCCGGTTTGATCATTACCCGACTTACGACCCTGAGACCGGCGCCTGCAAAAGTTTTTTAATTAGTTTGGCGGATCAGGATGTACACATAGGTAATGCCGAAGTAATACATTTTGATAAGGATGAGTACATCTTTATGGAGGTATCACAAAAATACAGTTTGCCGCAAATTAAAGCTATGGGTAAACAGACCGGGTTTAACTCTGTAGCAGCATTTACCGACAGTAAAAACTGGTTTGCAGATATTATCTGGACGGCTATCTGACCGGCAGTTTTTAGTGCTGCTGCTGCGGTAGTTTGCTTAAAACCTGTTTAGAAAAGCCATATTGCTCCGGTTATTTCTTACGAGGAAATCTTATTTAGAATAACCTGTTTCTTTAAATCTTCGTACTAAGTTAAAATTTTTAAAAACAATGATTAAAAAGCTGATGCTTGTAGCGGCTCTGAGTACCGTACTAAGCGTTGTGGCTAATGCCCAAACCAAAAACCCTATGACTCCGCAGCAAAAAGCCGACCGTGCTGCCAAGGCGCTGCAAAAGAAACTAAACTTAACGCCCGAACAGGAGAGCAAGGTGGATGCTATTTACGCTATGCGCGCCGCCCAGCTCGACAGCGTAAAGCTAAACCCCGGCCAGCGCGGTAACGGCAAAAAACGAAAGGCCATTGCCGAGGCTGCACAAACAAAAATTAATGCTGTACTTACACCTGCCCAGCAGCAGCAATACGCCCAGATGAAGGCCACACAGGTGCAAAAGATGCAGGCCAGGCGAATGGCTAAGGACAGCACAGCGAAGAAGATGTAAGCCCTGCGTTTGATTGTTACGTTATTATATAAAATGAAACATCAGCCCATGCAAGCCCTCCCTTACAGGGAGGGCTTTGAAATAACAGTCAAAATTATCACCTGAAGAGGAAAGTTAAAATTTGTCCCCCCCCGTAACATAATTATTTATTCTGGAAGTAAGCGCCCAGCCCCGGCTGCTTACCCAGTACATATTTTCCGTCAGTAAAATCGGGCATGGTAAAAGGGTTGTTGCTGGTTAAAAAAGGCCCGTCTATGTCGGCCCAGTCACATTGCGGAGCCAGGGCTGCGGCGGCTAAGGTGGCGCAGCTTGTCTCACTCATACAGCCAATCAGTACCTTCAGGTTCAGTTCACGGGCCCTGGCAACCATGCGCTGCGCTTCATACATACCTGCCGATTTCATGAGCTTTATATTAATACCATGATAAATGCCTTCCGCCTTATCTACATCGGGCAGCCGCTGCACAGCTTCATCACCGATAATCGGCAAGGGACTGCGTTCAGTTAGCCAGGCGTTGCCATCCATATCTGTTTTAAGCATCGGCTGCTCCACCAGTTGCACGCCCTGTTCCTGCAGCCAGTAGATGAGGTCGAGGCTCTGCTCGCGGTTAGTCCAGCCCTGGTTAGCGTCTGCATAGAAAGGCACATCAGTAAGGTTACGGATCACGGTTACCAAAGCCTTGTCATTATCACTGCCCAGCTTAATTTTAATTACTTTAAAACCCGCTGCCTCCCGTACCTTTTGCGCCAGTATTTCGGGCGTATCTATACCTAAGGTAATACTGGTAACCGGCATCAGCGCCGGGTTACTGCCCAGCAACTGCCAGCAGGGCTTTTGCTGCAGTTTGCCATCCAAATCATGCAGGGCAATATCAACGGCTGCCTTAACAGCCGGGTTGCCGGGGGCAACGCCATCCAAATACGCTGTAATTTCTGCATAGTTAAAGGGATAACTGAACCGGCCTGCATCTACCTTACTCAAAAAAACAGCAGCCGTTGCTGCGCTTTCGCCCAGGTAGGGTACCATTGATGCTTCGCCGCAGCCAACAAACCCCTCATGCTCTATCTCGAGCAGCATCAATGGTGTGGATATGCGCGAGAAACGGGCGATGGTAAAGCGGTGTTTAAGTTGCAGGGTATAGGGCCGGTACGTCAGTTTCATGTTAAAAATCAAAGCTAAAAGTTTAAACCTGAAAAGCTGCTTATCTTTGCGGCCAATGTCGGCACAAATTTATTATCCGTTCTCGAAGTTTAATTTTGGCAACAAAACCTGCTTTTTAACCGGGCAGCCGCTTAACGCTGAGGAGGAAAAAATACAGGTTTTCCCCGCCTGGCTCATGAGCCGCTACAACCTGGAAGACAAGGCTATTAAGCTGCTGGACGAAAACTATATCGGGTACAAGGATTTAAAAATTCCATGCGCCGCCGCTGTTAATAACCAGTTTTTGGCGCCGCTGGAAGATGAGGTAGCCAATGCCTTTGCACAGGGCCATGATGCCGTAAAAGCGCTGAACGAACTAAAGGTATTTCAGTGGGCAGGCAAATTGCTGTACGGCATTATATTTAATGAAATACAGGCAGGCATCAGGCAGCAGCATGCACAGGGCGAAGGGTTTAATTTGTCGCAGGCGCTGATCCATAAATTCAGTCACCTGCATTTGATGCTGCAAAGCCTTACCCTGCCTTTACACTTTGAAGGTTTTACACCTTTCAGTATGGTGCTGTTTAAGGTGCATAATGCAGAAAATGAGTTTACTTATCGCGATGAAATTAATACGCTCACGTTTTCTGTCCGCCTGAAAGATTTCGGGCTGATTATCTGCCTGCAGGACAATGGCGCCAATGCCCGCTATCATCAGGAGGTATTGGAAAAAATTCAGGGTGAAACCCTGCACCCTGTACAGTTTGAGGAAATTTGCGCCCGTTTTTTTTATTCCGCCTACCTGTTTAACCGCCTGCCCGAATACGACGTTTTACCTGTAAATGGTATGATTGATATAGAAGCCATGCCTTTGCGCGGCAGCAGCTCCAAGCCGCTGTTCGATCCCTGGCAGGGCCGCACCTTTGGCCAGGTACTCGAAAATTTCTGGAAGAAGTGGGGCTTCCTGCTGCTGGAAATTATCAAGAACCCTGACTACCCGATGAGCTTTCTGTTTGACAGGAACGGGCGGCAGATTAAATCGGAAGAGATTGAGCTGCCTCTCCGCTGAGCTTCACTAAATCAGTACATCTTTATGCTGTCACTCGATATTGCATTGTTCTTTCCTGATAGATTACTGAAAGGTTTATAATCCCAACTGGTGCAAAAAATCGATCAGGACATGATGATTCAAAAATATGGTAATCATGATGCCGCTGATAGCGCCAAAAAAGTGAGCATCATGGTTAATAGAGTCGCGCGACTGGCGGGAAGCATAAGCACAATAGATCAAGTACAATACGCCAAACAGAATGGCCGGGATGGCTATGGGTATAAAAAACATATACAAGCCCTGTAAAGGGTTGAACATAATGTAGCTGAACACCACTGCACTGATAGCGCCCGATGCACCCAGACTGCGGTACCATACATCATCCTTATGTTTGGCTACGGTAGGCATATCGCTTAAAATCAGGCTGGCTATATATAACAGGCCAAACTGCCAGTGCCCTAAATAGTTAGCCTCCAGCTGAAAGGCAAAAAAGTAATAGCTCAGCATATTGAACAGCAAGTGGCCCCAATCGCGGTGAATGAGGCCGCTGGTAATAACCGTATAAACGCGGCGCCCGCGCGCAATATCATACGGATGCAGTATCATGGCATCCATTGCACGCTCGCTGTAGAATGCCAGCAGGGTTACCAGTATCGTAATTACAAATAGGGCAGAGGCTACAGGCGCAGCTATCAAGTATTCTTCCATTAATCAATATCAAGTTTTATGTCGGTCAATAAGCGGCCTACAGGATAACGCATGTAGGTAGGCTCAAAATATTCGGAATGATGATATACATATTCCAGCTGGGCTGAGGCGCTGGCGGCCAGCTTGCTATCCTTTAGTTTGTCGGCGTCCAGCTGCGCTTTCAATTGCGGGTGGTTTTTCAGGTACGCGGCTGCAATATCTTCAAACACATAATCAGAGTAATGCTCCTTTTGCCCCAGCACGGAATCGAAAAAGTTCCAGGCAAAAAACGAGTCCACGCCCTGCGGTTCCAGCGTTTCTACAATGTAACGGTTAAGGGATTGGTTTGTATAAACCATATAATCACCTTTGTAAAACTTTACCGCCGTTTCAACCGGTTTTACCTGTACGTTACTATGCAGGTAATGCCCCTCAAACGGGCGCTGAGGCGTTTTGTAATCAGTAATATAATAATATTGCAGTTTTAGGGTAGTATCGTGCAGTAACCGGTGCATCACCACTTTATTCAGTTGAAACAGATCGATAATTTTACCCCATGCCTGCGGAATGCAATAAGCTACAGGCTTATCAGTATATTGAGTAACTCTATAACTATTATAATATTTAATAGATTTTGTATATGGCTTATCTCTGTTGTAATACAAGCGCGGCAAGCTGCTTATCTCACTGGGTTTGTACCCGGCGGCGTAACCCTTAAACAGCAGTGTATCATACCGCTGCATATCAGGCTCCCAGTTCAGGGCGAATGTTTTTTGCTGCCTTACCTGCGCATCTGCTTTAACTTTCAGTTCCCCTATCTGCCGGGCATCGCGCTGGCAGATGCTGATCAGGTGCTGCATAAAATCATAAGTGGCATATACCCGCTTATCATAGGCTTTCAGCATATGGGTTTCGGTAATATAGCTGATGATGTTGTGCTGCGCAGTAAAGCCGGTTGAAAAGCGAGGCGTCTCTAAAAAGGCTACGATACCTGAATCGGGAGTAGCTTTCAGGCTTTCTACATAAGGTGTCATTTCGTAACCGCTTTGCTTCATACGGCGGTACAACTCAGGCGACAGTACTTTGGAAGTGTAATCAGCCAGCAGCGGGTTTTGCTTGTCCTTTTGGGTTTCTATCAGCGTCATCACATACTGATAATCGGCGCCGTCGCTGGTATGGTTATCCAAAAAAACCTCAGGCTGCCAGGTATTCAGTATCTGCATAAAGCTGATGGCATTTTTACTGTCGGCCTTGATAAAATCGCGGTTTAAATCAAGGTTGCGGGCATTACCCCTGAAACCATAGGCACGCGGCCCGTTCTGGCTGATGCGCGATACCCCCCGGTTCAGGCTGCCGCCTATGTTATAAACTGCAATAAAACAAAGCACAACATCATCAGGCAGCTGGTTTTTGCTGAGCAAATCTCGCACCAGCATCATGCTGGCATCAATACCCTCCGGCTCGCCGGGATGAATGCCATTATTAATCAGCAGCACCCGCTTGTGCTGCCTCTTAATCTGCGCCGGGTCGAACACCTTGCTTTTGGATAGCACTACCAGCGTTAAGGGCTTGCCGGCATCGGTACTGCCATAATTAATCAGCTTCATTTGCGGGTACTGTTTACCCAGCTGCTGGTAGTAAGCGATTATCTCAGCATAAGCGGCGGTATAATTTTTATCGCTGCTTTGCTCAAACGGGGTTAGCTGCGCGTAACTATAATTAACCGTAACCAGGTAAAGTACACAAGCAAGCAGAATTTTTTTTATGAGAGCATACATTGCTTACAAAGATAAAAGCAGCAATGATAAACGCAATTTAAAGCAGCTTAATTTCGGCCTGCAGCCTTTTTGGCAGGGAGGCTACAATCAGCTCATAGGAATGGTCTATCATCTCCTGTATCAGCTTAGGGCTAAGTGAGCCATTAATAAATACCGTATTCCACGTAGTTTTATTCATGTGGAAACCCGGCTGTACCTCGCTATACTGTTCCCGAAGCTCAACGGCGCGTTCGGGGTCGCATTTTAAATTTACCCGGTCGCCGTTTTTCAAATCAGCCAAGGCAAACATTTTATTGCCTGCCTTGAAAACCAGCGTGCTATCGTCAAAAGGGAAACTTTCGGTTGCACCCGGCTTGCTGATGCAATAGTTATGCAGAGCTTCAATATCCATCTTAGAATCTCCTGATGTTTTTATTATAAGCCACAGGATTTCCGAAATTAAATTTTATTCCTATATAAATCTGCCGGTATTGGTTAACAGAATTATTTTTAAATATATTGTTAGGGTCATCATACCCGTCCATGCCCTCGCCAAAAACCAGGCTGTGCCGGTAACCGAAATCTACGGTAAACGCGGGCTCGTCATAATAATTATAAAATTTAACCTCATACCCAAACCTGAACGGAATCATGAAGTTCAGGCTATGGTCGGTACCCGGAAAGTTACCATAGGGAATATTATAAGGATCTTTCCGCTGAATAAACTCCATGTGGTTATACATAGCGCCCAGGCCCGTGCCGGCATAAAAGTTTTTAAGAATATTAAGCCAAAAATTATCACGGTAGTCAATGGTTGAACCCAGCTGCAAATCGGCGTGCAGAATAAATGCCTTGTAGCCGTTGGTATATTGCCGCCCGCTGGCATCAATCTTCCGGTTGGTATTGCTGCCGCCCGACAAGGTGCCAAACTGAAGTTCGGCGCCAATGGGCACATACGGGCTATAATTATAAAATGCGGTTACATCAAAAGCAAAGCGGTCATAATTCTTCTTCAGGTTGCCATAGGCGCGCACTGAACTTACGCCTGCGCCTATGCCATACTGAGGATAGTTATAGCCGTTTTGCGCCCGGAGCATTGTACCTGCCAGCAGAAACACAATAGAAAAAATAAAAGCTTTAAAAACGGCAGAGTTCATCAATTAATTTTAAACTTTTGGGCTAAACCGGGGAGTTATACGTTTGCCTTATAAAAAAGATATTATTGAATATGATAAATACTCATTCGGACCTGGATTATACAGTAACCAGGCGCTTCTTAAACTATGTAACGATAGATACCCAATCCGATCCGGCCTCTGCCTCACAGCCGTCAACATTAAAGCAAAAGAACTTAGGCCGGCTGCTGGTGGAGGAGCTGCTGGCTATGGGCATTGCTGATGCGCACCTGGATGAATATGGCTATGTGTATGCCACCATCGCTGCCAATACTAATAAGCCCGATGTGCCTGTGATATGTTTCTGTTCACATATGGACACCTCGCCCGATTGCAGCGGCGAGGGCGTTAAGCCACTGATACACAATAATTATCAGGGCGGCAGCATCACGCTGCCTGATGACCCTGCACAGGTGTTAACCCCTGAAAACCACCCGGAACTTAAGAATCAGCGGGGCAATGATATTATCACTGCCAGCGGCACCACCCTGCTGGGAGCTGATAATAAGGCCGGCGTGGCCGAAATTATGGATGCCTGCTGGCAGCTGATGCAGCACCCCGAAATTAAACATGGCATTATAAAGATTTTGTTTACCCCTGATGAGGAAATCGGCCGGGGCGTAGATAAAGCCGACCTGCAAAAACTCGGCGCCTTTGCCGCCTATACCATTGATGGTGAAACGGCGGGTTGCATGGAAAATGAAACCTTTTCGGCTGATGGAGCCCGGCTGACCATCCGGGGTATCAGCGCACATCCGGGTTTTGCAAAGGGGCATATGCAGAGCGCCATTAAGGCAGCCGGGCAGATACTGGCCCGGCTGCCGGCCGGGCTTTCGCCCGAGGGTACGGAAGGAATGCAGGGCTTTATACATCCGGTAAGCATGGAAGGCCATGTAGAACAAGCTACGATTGATTTTATTATACGCGATTTTGAGGATGCTAAACTACAGCAGCATGCACACATTATTGAGCAGATTGCTGCCCGGGTAACGGCGGATTTCCCGGGCAGCAGTTACCGGCTGGAAGTAAAACCTCAATACCGTAATATGAAGCAGATACTGGAGCAGCACCCGCAGATTGTTGAATATGGCATGGAGGCCATACGCCGCGCCGGGCTTAATGCCAGGCTATCCAGCATTCGCGGCGGTACGGATGGCTCGCGCCTGTCATTCATGGGGCTGCCCTGCCCTAACATTTTTGCAGGCGAACATGCCTTTCATGGCAAACAGGAATGGGTATCAGTGCAGGACATGCAAAGTGCGGTACGCACCATTCTGCACCTGTGCATGGTTTGGGAAGAACGGAGCTAACCGCTATATTTTAGTATTGCTGCCCTTAACGGTTATATTCAGCAACTGCAGTATTTATTGCTTAAGTTTAATCTGTTTTATGATGTGAACTTTAAAACTTTATATAAGGTAAACTTGCTTTCAGCCAGGTTACTTTTCGGCCAGCAGTTCATTGGTAATACGTTCAAAGCCGGTAACAAACTCGGTATAATAGCTGCCGGTACCCGGGCCGCTAAAGCCGGTATAAACCTTGCGCACGTTTCCCTTTTTGTCAATAATGAGCGTGGTAGGGAAACCCATAAAATGAGTAAGCGCAGGCAAACTTTTGGCAGTTTCTGTTTTATTATTAGTATAACCGGTTACCAGCACCGGGTAAGGAATATTAAAATGATTAACCTCCTGCTGCAGGGCCTGCTTTGATTTATTAAAATCCGTGGTGCGCTCATAAGCTAAATCAACCACCTCAACGCCGCGGGCATGATACTTTTTATAATAATCAACCAGATAGGCGGTCTGATCCATACAGTTAGGGCACCAGGAGCCCATAACCTCTACAATAACCACCTTGTTTTTAAAACGCGGATCGGTGAGTGAAACCTTATCGCCATTCAGGTCAGGAAAAGAAAAATTAAACTTTTCATCAGGCGATTTTAAGGCTGTAAGGTGGTAGGCATCCGGCAGGCGGGCATTCGCATCCCGTACAGCCGCCCATGATTGCTTACCGGCATAGCCTGAGTAAAATATACCGTTAACAAGTGTATTGGCATCAGTTAAATCAGCCGTAAAAACAAAGGCATGGCCGCCATCAAAGCACGATAAATAGAGCTTACTGCCTGCCACGGTTCCTTCCAGGTAACGATAATCGCCGGTGGTGGTTAAAAATGTGCCGGTAACCTTAGCGCCTGTTTGCTGAAATACGCCTACTGTGGTATCGCGGCCTTCGCCCTCGCCAAATACGGCCGACCATTTGCCGGCCACATGATAGGCAGGCTGCACCGCGTGCTGAAAGAACCTCCAGTTTTGCCCGTAAGTCGCTGTAAACGGCGAGGCGGCATCATGGTCGCCCAGATGCCTTATCCACTGGCCGGTCAGGGTATTATTTTGCTGCTTTAAGCGGAACTCCGATTCAAACAGCGGCATCCTGATAAAAACTGAATCGCCATGCGCGGTAATATCGGTTACCTTTAACCGTTCAGCACCGTTCATGATTACCAGTTGCTGCCGCCCGGCCGAATCTTTAACTGTAAAATTAAAGGGCAGCTCGTTTCCGGTTTTGTTTTGAAGCAGCCCGCGCCACACGCCCGTTTTTAGCTTTTGAGCAGCAGCCGTAAAGTTCAGCAGGCCGGCCAGTGCAGCCAAAAGGATAACCTTGTTTTTCATAGATAGCCTATCGTATTAATAGGCTAAAGTAAACAAAATATTTTCCCTGTTTCAACCTATGTTTACGAAATGACTATTTCAGTACAATAGATCGGGTTCACCGCTGAAAGTTAATTACCCGGAATATATGGCAGCTTACTATTCTTTCAGAATACCCCGCGAGATAACAATTTTCTGGATTTCAGAAGTTCCCTCATAAATCTGGGTAATCTTGGCATCACGCATCAAACGCTCCACATGGTATTCCTTTACAAAGCCGTAGCCGCCATGTATCTGCACCGCTTCTACAGTTACATCCATAGCTGCCTTGGAGGCATATAACTTAGCCATAGAGGAAGCCTGTGCATAAGGCTGGTGATGATCTTTCAGCCAGGCGGCCTTGAGGCACAGCAGCCGGGCGGCTTCAATCTGGGTAGCCATATCGGCCAGTTTAAAGGCAATAGCCTGATGATCGGCAATAGGCTTGCCAAAGGTTTTACGCTCCTTAGCATAATTCACCGCCAGCTCATATGCGCCCGAGGCAATGCCCAGCGCCTGCGCTGCTATGCCGATGCGGCCGCCCTCCAACGCCTGCATGGCAAACCTGAACCCAAATCCATCCTCGCCGATGCGGTTGGCCTTGGGCACCTTTACATCATTAAACATCAGCGTACAGGTATCTGAGCCGCGGATGCCCAGCTTGTTTTCCTTGGCGCCAATGGTAAACCCGTCCATCCCCTTCTCAACAATGAGGGCATTGATGCCTTTATAACCTTTGGCAGCATCGGTTTGTGCAATAACCAGGTAAACAGAAGCGGTGCTGCCGTTGGTAATCCAGTTTTTGGTGCCGTTGAGCAGGTAATAATCGCCCATATCAATAGCTGTGGTATGCTGCGAGGTAGCGTCGGAGCCAGCCTCAGGCTCAGAAAGGCAGAAAGCGCCTATCTGCTCCCCCCGGGCCAGCGGCATCAGGTACTTTTGCTTCTGCTCTTCGTTGCCGTATTTTTCCAGCCCGTAGCAAACCAGCGAGTTATTTACCGATACCACTACGGAGGCTGAGGCATCAACTTTCGACAGCTCCTCCATGACCAGCACGTAAGATATGGCATCCAGGCCGCTGCCGCCGTACTGGGGAGCTACCATCATGCCCAGGAAACCAAGTTCGCCCAGCATCTTCACCTGTTCTGCCGGAAACCTCTGGTGCTCATCGCGTTCTATAACGCCGGGCTTCAGTTCCTGCTGCGCAAAGTCGCGGGCAGCCTGGCGTATCATCAATTGTTCTTCTGTCAGTTCAAAATCCATAGCTGTAAAGCAGTTATCCAAATGTAATACTATGCGTGCATAGTAAAAAATGTACGCACAAAAAAAGAGAGCTTTTTTTGAAAGCTCTCTTTCCCCTAATTAATTTAAACTATTGATTAAACCCAAAACAAAGAACAAAATTTACTCAGCTTGGGCATCTGAGAATTCTCTTTTACAAAGTTTTTTACAGGTAGATGTAAACTTTATTGCTTTTTCAGATAGTTGCAGAGTCGCATAACGCTTCACAAAAGTAAGGCCAAACTTAGCTATACAAATATACCCCCGAACAGCATTGGCGCTGCGGGGCTGCTATGCACTATTGCAAAACCTTATTGTTATACCTGTTATCAATATATGAGCCGACTTTGCAAACTGCCCTCCAATTAATTATGTTATTGATAGTTAGTTTATTAAAAACTGTATGCAGCGCCAAAAGAGGTTTTGCGTTGCTGCTTTGCTATCGTATAAATTATATTTATATTACTATACGGCATTAAAAGTCCCCGGCATACCTGCTGCTATTTGTGTATAACTTAGTTGCATCAGCCAGGGTATTGTCCGGATTTTTTTTAAAAACATTTTTTTTAACTGTCAGCTTTTCTGTACATTTCCATTTTTCCATACAGGCTCTTTTTAAAAATGTACCCTTTTAAATACAACCATTTCATCATGAGAATTTTTACCAGGTCATTACTCATCACCTGCGCTGCACCCGCCTTACTTTTTACGGCCTGCCGCGATAACTCGCGGAACTATGCCGAACACGATGCGGTTTATATTAACCTCGACAAAACGGTTAAGCCGGGTGACGACTTTTTTAATTATGCCAACGGCGGCTGGCTGAAGCGCAACCCTATACCCGCAGCTTACTCCAGCTGGGGCATTGGCAATGTAGTGGTAGAGGAGTTGCGCAACCGCCTTAAAAAAATAAATGAAGATGCCCTGAAGGCCAATGCAGCCAAAGGCGCCAGCAGCCAGAAGATTGGTGATTTTTATTACAGCGGCATGGATACCACGGCCATTGAAAAGCAGGGGCTGCTGCCTCTGAGCGGCGAACTGGCTAAAATTGATGGCTTAACCGATATTAAAAGCCTGTTAGCCGAATTTGCCCGTTTGGATTTATTGAATGTAACCACACCTATTGGCACTTACGTTGGGCAGGATGCCAAAAACAGCGGCAAGATGCTGCTGCAGCTGGGCCAGTCGGGCATTGGGCTGCCTAACCGCGATTATTATTATAATACCGATCCGCAAAGTGTAAAGCTGCGCACTGATTATCAGCAGCGGCACCTGCCCATGCTGTTTAAGCTGTCGGGCATGGACCCTGCGGCAGTAACCGCCGCCAGCAGTAAGGTCTATGCGCTGGAAAAAGAGCTGGCCGATAGTTCGCGTAAGCTCGAAAACCTGCGCGACCCCTACAAAAACTATAATAAGATGCCGCTGGCAGGTTTGAGCAGGCTGACACCCGAAATTGACTGGAAGGATTTGTTCGAAAAAATGAATTACAAGGGTGTGGATACGATAATTGTAGGCCAGCCTGAATATTACCGCGCGCTAAGCAAGGCGCTCAGAACATACAGCATAGCCGACTGGAAACTGTATCTGCGCAAAAATCTGCTCAGTACCTACAGCCCTTACCTGAGTAACCGGTTTAATGATGAAAACTTTCGGTTTTATGGCATGGTGTTGTCGGGCCGCAAGGCGCAGCTGCCGCGCTGGAAACGGGTGCTCGATGTGGAAAACAACCTAATGGGCGAATTACTGGGCCAATTGTTTGTAAAGGAGTACTTCCCCGAAAAAACGAAGGATCGTTACGTTGACCTTGTGAAAAACATGCGGGCCAGCTTTAAGGAGCACATTGAAAAACTGGATTGGATGAGCCCGGCCACCAAGGAGAAAGCCTATCATAAGCTGACAGCCATTAACCCAAAGGTGGGCTATCCGGACCACTGGAAGAATTTTTCGGACTTGGAGATTGACCGGGGCCCTTATGCCCTGAATGTAATGCGGGCCAATACCTTCTGGCATAATTACCAGGCAAAAAAATTAGGCCACCCGGTTGACCGTACCGAGTGGGAGATGACGCCGCAAACCTATAATGCCTACTATAATCCGTCGAACAATGAAATTGTGCTGCCGGCGGCCCAGTTCATGATTCCGGGCGTGAAGGATGAGGATGTGGATGATGCTGTGGTTTATGGATATGCTGCCGCCTCAACAATAGGCCACGAAATGACGCATGGTTTTGACGATGAAGGCCGCCAGTACGATGCAGAGGGTAATTTAAAAGCCTGGTGGACCCTGCAGGATTCGGCAAAATTTACGCAGCGCGCGCAGATGCTGATTAACCAGTTCAACGGCTACACCGTTAACGGCCTGCATGTAAACGGCAAAGCCACCCAGGGTGAAAACATTGCCGACTTAGGCGGCATTGTTATCGGGCTAACGGCCTTTGAAAAAACGCAGCAATACAAGGAGGGTAAAACCATAAACGGCTTTACGCCGCTGCAGCGTTTCTTTTTGGGCTATGCGCTGGGCTGGCTGGGTCAAACCCGCAAGGAAGCGCTGAACAATCAGATCATCACCGATGTGCACTCGCCCGGCTTTTTACGGGTAAATGGTCCGTTTACTGATGTACCTGAGTTTTACCAGGCGTTTCATATCAAAAAGGGAGACAAGATGTGGCTGGATACCGATAAGCGGGTGAAGATTTGGTAGCAGATGTGCAGATGTGCAGATGTGCAGATGTGCAGATGTGCAGATGTGCAGATGTGCAGATGTGCAGATGTGCAGATGTGCAGATGTGCAGATGTGCAGATGTGCAGATAAGGGGAAGTTACTTCTTTAACTAATGGTTTTACTTATTTACCGCTTTTCACTTTTTTCATCTGCACATCTGCACATTTAAAATCTGCACATGTATCAGTATTCCAGCGGCACAATGGGTTCCTTTTTGCTGGTGGACATGATCATCATGGTTTGGAAGGTTTTAACCACGCTGATGCGGCTTATTTTTTCCATAATCAGCTGCTCGTACGATTTTATGTCGCGAACGTAAACCTTCAGCAAAAAGTCGCACTGGCCGGTTACATGGTGGCATTCCGTAACTTCCTTGATGTTTTTTATCTCATCCAGGAAAATTTGTATAGTATTATTCTTATGAAAATCGAGCGATACCTGGATAAACGTTTTTATGCCCAGGCCCAGCTTTTCTTCATCTACCAAAGCATGATAACTTTTAATATAAGCTGCATTCTCGAGTTTGCGTACCCGTTCCAGCGTAGGCGCCGGGGATAATCCGATTTCATTGGAGAGCTGCAGGTTGGTGATACGGCCATTATCCTGCAAAATTCTCAAAATCTGTAAATCAATTTTATCCAGTTCATTAGCCATGCTTCAAAAGTAAAAATTTAATAACATTTCAAAATATAATTTTTTTTAAATGCTGATTGGCAGAATAAATTTCATATGAGACGAGAATATGCAAACCTGCAACGGTTCACTATATTTGTAAGTTATAACCATTGAACTTTATTGGTTAAAAACCAGCAACAATATAATCCCAACGAGGTTATTTTAAAAAATGGATACTACCACCGGCGAATCATTAGGCAATGTACACAGTTCAGTTAATACCGAAAGCAAGGTTGGCTGGCGCAAATTCTTAGCCTTTGTTGGCCCGGCCTATTTAATAAGCGTAGGTTACATGGATCCGGGCAATTGGGCCACTGATCTGGCTGCCGGCAGCCAGTTTGGTTACCGGCTTATCTGGGTACTGCTGCTGTCCAACGTTATTGCACTGGTGCTGCAATCATTAAGTTCAAGGCTTGGCATAGTGAGGGGGCTCGATCTGGCCCAGGCATCAAAGAAAGCATATCCTCAGTTTATAAATTTCTGCCTTTTCGTATTAGCGCAAACGGCCATTATTGCCTGTGATCTTGCCGAAGTTATCGGTATGGCTATCGGCCTGCAAATGCTGTTTCACCTGCCGCTCATCTGGGGGGTATTTGTGAGTTTAACGGATACTTTATTGTTATTATTTCTGATGAACAAGGGTATGCGTAAGCTGGAGGGTTTTATTGTATCGCTTATCTTTGTAGTCGGCTTATCCTTTTTAACGGAAATGTTTATTGTAAAGCCGGATGTTGGTGAGGTGCTCAGAGGGTTTATACCCGATAATTTGTCAAATAATGCCTTGTATATTGCTATAGGCATCATCGGGGCCACGGTAATGCCGCATAACCTGTACCTGCATTCATCACTGGTGCAAACCCGCAAAATTGCCCGCACAGATGAAGGTATTTACAGTGCTATAAAATTTAATTTCTGGGATACCACCATAGCCCTTAACCTGGCTTTTTTTGTGAATGCGGCTATACTCATACTGGCAGCAACGGCATTCTTCGGCAATGGCTATCATCATGTGGCCGAAATACAGGATGCGCAAAAGCTGCTGCAACGCTTGTTCGGCTCATTAGCGCCTACCCTGTTTGCTGTAGCGCTTATTGCCGCCGGGCAAAGTTCCACCATTACCGGCACCCTGGCCGGGCAGATTATAATGGAAGGTCACATCAATCTGCGCATTGCTCCCTGGCTTCGCCGGTTATTAACGCGGCTGCTGGCC
The DNA here is from genome assembly GCA_964241965.1 of uncultured Mucilaginibacter sp. GTDB lineage: Bacteria > Bacteroidota > Bacteroidia > Sphingobacteriales > Sphingobacteriaceae > Mucilaginibacter. The sequence goes on along the minus strand of CAXTAP010000027.1, from coordinate 15,672 downwards.
ATTGTTCCTGCAGTATTTACCGTACTCGCCCTGGGTGAAAAGGGCTTAGGCAATCTGCTGATTTTAAGTCAGGTAATTATCAGCTTGCAGCTGGCTTTCGCAGTGGTGCCGCTGATTCTTTTCACTTCGGATAAAAAGCGGATGGGTAAGTTTGCCGCTAATCTACCCGTTAAAATCATAGCCTGGCTTTCGGCAGCGCTGATTATTGGCCTGAACTCCAGATTAATTATTGAACAGGTGGCCGACTGGAGCAAAGGAGGCGCTCATGAAAGTGTTATACACTGGCTGTTAATTTTTATGGCTGCCGCCCTGGGCGTTCTGCTGCTTTATGTGTTTTTAAGGCCCTTATTAGCTAAACACAGGGAGGAACCGGTATTTATTCCGCACGGTATTGCACAAACTATTGATAATTTTAGCCCCGTCAGTTACAGGCATATTGGTATTACCATCGATTTTTCAAACAATGACCAGGATACGCTGCGGCATGCGGTAATGCAGGGCGGCCGGGATGCACGGTACACATTGATCCATGTGGTGGAAACTGCGGGCGCTATATACCATGGCACCCAGGCTATGGACCAGGAAACACAGCTGGATGCCGATAACCTGCAAAAGTATGTAGATGTGGTAAACCGCCTGGGTTACATAGCCGATGGGCAAATCGGCTACGGCGAAACCGCTATTGCCATTGCAGACCTGGTTAAAAAAACCCGGATTGACTTTCTGGTAATGGGTTCGCACGGGCATAAGGGAATCAAGGATTTAATTTTTGGTACAACCGTGAATTCAGTAAGACATAAGGTGGATATACCTGTGTTGATTGTTAAGCCCCAAAAAAGTTAACTTTACAGCCTGAATCCTGAAAAATGAGCGACGATAATATTTATATTAAAAATAAGAAGGCTTACTTTGAATACCATGTACTGGATGAATATACAGCCGGTATTAAACTATTAGGCACCGAGATAAAATCCATACGCGAGGGCAAGGCCAATGTAAACGATGCCTTCTGTACGTTTATTGATGGCATTTTATATGTACGCAACCTGCATATTGCTGAGTACTCTCACGGTTCATTCTACAATCATGAATCCAAGCGGGACAGGGCACTATTGCTGCAAAAGAAGGAACTGAAAAAGCTGAAAACGCGGTCTGAAGAAAAAGGGCTGACTATCATACCGCTGGCCATGTTTATCAGCGACCGGGGCTTTGCCAAGCTGAAAATCGGGCTGGCTCAAGGCAAAAAAGCCTTTGATAAACGTGAAACTATGAAGGAACGCGACGTTAAGGTGGAGCTTGACAGAGCGATGAAAAGGTAGATATTCTACTTTGTTAGTAATTTGTATTTAAAATATTGAATATTTTTCTGCTTTCATCTCAATATTTCAAATAATCTTACCACGCCTTATCCCCTACCAATGGTACAAACCTGAAAGTATCAAATACAACCCGTTCATAATCGTTTTCGGCAACTTTTAATACAGTTACCATTTTCTGTTCCTGCTCGTTGCCAACCGGTATTACTAACAAACCGCCGATGTTCAGTTGTTTTAACAGAAAATCGGGCACGGTTGGAGCGCCGGCGGTTACAATAATTTTATCATAAGGCGCATGTTCAGCAATGCCTTTAGAACCATCACCTAAAAAGAATTTCGGCTTATAACCCATGTAGGGCAGCACCTGGATGGTACGCTCATATAATTTCTCCTGCCGCTCAATGGTGAATACTTTGGCTCCCAGCTCCATCAGAATACAGGTTTGATACCCCGATCCGGTACCAATTTCCAACACCTTGTTTCCTTTCCTGATATGAAGCAGCTGCGTTTGGTAAGCTACAGTGTAAGGCTGTGATATAGTTTGCGCCTCACCTATCGGAAAGGCAATATCCTTGTAAGCCTGGTTCCAGAAGGTTTCATCAAAAAAATAATGGCGGGGCACCCTGCCAATGGCCTTCAGCACATTCTCATCCTCGATCCCCTTCTTTTTTAAAATGTCAACCAATCTTTTGCGGGCACCCTGCTCCCGGTAATTATCAATAAATTTATACGCCATTACTAACGGTAAAATTAGCTAAAAAGCTTAGTCATGCAGTATGCTAATTTCACAATGGCTGCTACAGAATACAAGTTGATGTCTAATAGCCTGATGCAGTACATCTGTCAGACTGGTAATGGCATTATCTTATCATATCTGATTGTAGCACGGAACGGAACAGGCAAGAATTCTCTTACCAGTTAATAAGGGTCAACGTCAGGTTGTATCAGGCTGCCTTTGCTGAGTTTTGTGGTTTGATACTGCAAAATCACTTCCCTGATAATCGTTTTCACCTTAGCCAGTGAAACATTATCGCGTTCAAATTTAAGCATGATAGATTTAATATAAAAGTTGCGGATACGGCTGATGAGCGGAAACTCTGGCCCTATAACCCTGTCGCCAAAGTGCTTGCGGAGTTCTGCTGCCAGATAATCAGCCTGCAAGGTTAACTGGTCGGGATCGCGGTGCTTAACATCAAACTGAATAATGCGGTAAAACGGCGGGTATTTAAACGTTTTGCGCTCCTCAATTTCTGTAAAATATAAATCCTTATAATCATTGGCTATAACCTGCCTGATCACCCGGTGTTCCGGGTTGTAGGTTTGAATAACTACTTTGCCCTGCTTGCCCCTGCGCCCGGCCCGCCCGCTTACCTGCGCCAGCATCTGGAAACTGCGCTCATTGGCCCGGTAGTCCGGGTATTTCAGCAAACTATCGGCATTGATGATACCAATCACGGTAACATCTGAAAAATCCAGGCCCTTAGCTACCATTTGTGTACCCACCAGTATGTCAATCCGCTTTTCTTCCAGTTCGTTTAATATGGTTTGATAAGCGTTGCGCGCACGGGTGGTATCCAAATCCATCCGCTTAATGCGAGATTTAGGCAGCAATACGCTTAGTTCATCCTCAATCTTCTCGGTACCAAAGCCCTTGTATTCAAGGTGGGTGGAGCCGCAGGCCGGGCAGATGTTTAAAGTGTCTTCTTTGTAACCGCAGTAGTGGCAATGCAGTTTACGGCTGCTTTTGTGGTAGGTAAGGCTTACATCGCAATTTACACAGCGCGGGGTAAATGCACATATCCTGCACATCAGTACCGGTGCATATCCGCGGCGGTTCTGAAACAGAATAACCTGTTCCTGATTGCCAAGCGCCTGCTTCATATCCGCCATCAGCACTCCGGTAAAATGCGACTCCATAGTTTTGCGCTTAGTTTCATCGGTGATGCTTACCACTTCTATCTTAGGCAGGCTCACACCGCCGAAACGCTCTGTTAGTTCAGCTAAACCATATTTATTTGTACGGGCATTGTAATAGCTTTCTATAGATGGCGTAGCAGAACCCAGTAAAACCTTGGCATTGTATCTGCCCGCCAGATAAATGGCTGCATCGCGGGCATTGTACCGGGGGGCAGGGTCAAATTGTTTGTAGGAGGTTTCATGCTCTTCATCAATAATGACCAGGCCAATATTATCAAAAGGCAAAAACACGGATGAACGTGCGCCAAGCACTATCTTATATTCGTGGTTCAATACTTTATGCCACACCTCCACCCGCTCATTATCATTAAAACGGGAATGATACACGCCAATATCACTGCCGAAGTAGCGGCGTAAACGCTCAATAACATGGGTAGTCAGAGCAATCTCCGGCAGCAGGTACAATACCTGCCTGCCGGCTGCAATTACTTCCTCAATCAGCCTAATGTACACCTGTGTTTTGCCCGACGAGGTAACGCCGTGCAACAGCACCACATCTTTATCTATAAATTGCCGCTGTACCGAATGTACCGCTTCCTGCTGTATTTCATTCAGTTCAAAGGTGGCAGGCGTAGATTGATCTTCGTAATATAACCGGCTTACATTTTTGTCTTCGGCGCTAAAAACTTCTTTGTCTATCAATGATTTAACAATCTGGCTGTTTACCCCGGCGGCTTCCATCAAATCATTTTTGGTAACGGTGCTCTTTTGCCGCAATAGTTGAATGTAAGCCAGCACCGCATCCGCCTGCTTGGGCGCCCGCTTTTCCAGAATGACAAAGAGTTCCTTCAACTTGTCCTGGTCATGGTACAATGGGTTAAGCGACAGGTAGGTACGCTTGCGCGGTTTATACCGCTCGCTCACCTCTTCCGAAATATTAATGATATTTTTCTCAAACAAGGTTTTCAGCACCGGCATCACCGTTTTCTGCCCTAAAAGTTTGATGATGTCGCTTACTGAAAGTTCGGGCTGTATATCGAGCGCGTCAATGATGAGGTACTCCTTGTCATGCAGCGCCGAACGGTCAAAATTAAAATCGCGGTTAAGCATAATGCGCGTTTCGCTGGCCAGCTTAAAGGCAGCGGGTAATGCTGCATTCATTACCTCGCCGGCATTACACAGGTAGTACTCGGCCATCCATTGCCAGAATTGCAGCTGCTGCCCGGTTACGATAGGCGTATCATCTAAAATATCCATCAGATACTTAGCCTCATATTTACCGGGCGCCTGGGTAGTTACAGCAGCAACAACAGCCGTATAAAGCTTGCTTTTACCAAATTGTACTACCACGCGCTTACCTGTGGCAACCTTATCATTCAGCTCATAAGGCACCCGGTAAGTATAATTTTTAGCGATGGCAAGCGGCAGGATAACCTCAGCAAAAAGTGTCTTGCGGTCGGCATGTCTGGTTTCGGCAAATTCAAGCATAGGCAGTCATTTCCTGAGCGCCGCCAGCGCAAGCATTACCCATCCGGCTATGAACAACAAGCCCCCCACAGGCGTTATTGGCCCCATAATTTTGAGCCAGTCCCATTTCAGTACTTCCCGGCAAGACAGCAGATATAGTGAGCCTGAAAAAAGCACAATACCCAGCGTAAAACACCAGTAGCCGGCAAAAACCAGGTTGTTTTTGGGTAAGGGCAGCACAGCTAAGAACAGCAGGGCAAAAACGTGGTAAAAATGATATTGCACCCCCTTGTTCCAGATTTCAATCTGCTGCGGCTGCAGCAGTGAACGCAGGCCATGTGCGCCGAATGCACCTAATACAACGGCAAAAATGCCAAAAACAGCAGCTGTAAAAATTATTTGTTTATCCATGCGGGTAAGTATGGCTAATGTATCAAATTGCGATAATTTATTTATGGCCTCAAAGTAAAAATATACATTTGCGCAGGAACTTATGAAAAGACTGCTGGTTACCACCGTTTTGTTATTAACAGCACTGGTATTGGTTACCACAGCTTATTTTAAAAACCTGAATGTGCCCGGCCACAATGCATCGCGTATATTACAAACCATTCCTGCTGATGCTGCGTTGATATTTGAGTTCAGCAATGATAACAGCTTTTTTGATGTTTATGACAGCAGCGCACTGTTCAGCTCCTTGATCAGTACTCAGCAGCTGCACGAGCTGGCTTTGCTGCGGCAGCAACTGCTTCAAAACGCTGCGCTGAAGCCGTTTTTTAACGGTCAAAATATGTATCTGTCAGTTCACCCGCAAGGGGATTTGTTATTCACATTAAGCACGGCAAAAGGTTTTACATTGAATACGCTGCAAGGTGCGCTGCAGGCCCGGCATATTCAAAGCAAGCAGTTTAAAACCGGAGCCTACAATGCCGTTCAGATACAACTGCCCGGCGCAATACATCAATTTGAGGTAATTGACAGAGGCCGCCAGATTTACTCGGGCAGTTTTTCATCACAGTTGATTGCGGCTATCACCAAACAGCAAAATAATAGAAATACTGCTGCATTTACCTCGCTGCCCGATCAGCAACAGAACAATGCTTTAGCCAACCTATACATCAACAATCTTCAATTATCACCATTACTCGCTGTTTGGTTTAAAAATGGCAGCAACACTGATTTTATAAAGCCGTTACGGCTGATGCCTGCCAAGGCGGCCTTAACGCTGAACTATAAAACTGATGCCTTTATATTCAACGGCTATACCGGGCTTGATGCCGGGATGCCGGCGAGTTACCTGACGCTCTTTAAAAACCAGCAGCCCTATCACAATCAGCTTAAAAATATCTTTCCGGCAATTACAGCTTACAGCACCTGCTTTTCGGTATCAGATCCGTTATTGTTTCAGAATGATCTGGTTGCCTGGCAAAACAAGGCCGGTTTAAGCCGGGAACGCAAAGCATTGTTTGACAGAATAAAGGCCGAAACCGGAGTACAGCTGGATAGGGATTTCAAAAAACTGTTAAGCAATGAGTTTGCGGTTATTACCACCCGCTTTGATGAAAAGCTGGCTATTATGCAGGTTAAAGATGGTTCTGCGCTAAGGCCGCTGTTCACAAACATCAGTATTATGGATGCTTCGGGCAACAGCGGCAGAATAAATTATGGCAGGCTGCCCTTTTTCCTGTTAGGCGATGCATTTACCGGTTTCAGGCAGCCCTACTTCACAATTCTGGATAATTACCTTATCCTGGCAAACTCTGCTGTGGCACTTAACAACTATGTGCAGATTTACAACAACCGGAGCTTTATAGCCAGCCAGCGGCAGTATAATGAATTTGACGGACTGCTCGCCGAGCAATGTAATGTTGCCTCATTCATCAGTTATAAGAATGCAGCCTACATTCTGAAAAGGGATTTGAAAGCAGAAGCCTATCAAACACTTTACACCCGGCAAACATCTATGCAGCGTTACTATGCGGCATCTTATCAGCTAAGCAGCAGTAATAAGCAGTTTTACACAAATTTGTGTATGCAGCTTAATAAGCCCGACAGCGCATCTCTAAAATAATCCTGCCGTGCATTTTGCAACTTAATAATCAGGTTTTCGTTATAAACGCAGAATTATGTTTGCATAAAACTACTGACATAAGCATTTACCGGATACATGAATAAATTTATACTTAGCTGTTTATTGCTGTCGCTTTTTACCCTCTCCGCTTTTGCCCAGCGGTTTTCGCAGTATAATACCGGCAGTTTATATGACTCCTTTGAAAATCCGGCTCAGCGGGCTTTCATACCTGACTCCAGCAAGCAGTATGCTTTCAATTTTCTGATACCAAACTTTAACGCTAATGCAACCTTAACCGGTAACACACAGTCGGCATTACTGCAGCGTGCCTTCGTAAGGAATTATGATATCAGAGATTCGTCCCGCTTACAGGTAGGCAACTTCAAAAATAATAACCACATCAGAACCGATGCCAATGTCTATTTAGTGATGTTTAAGGCCTTTACCAGCCTGAACGGCGATCAGGAGCTTGGCTTTTCGCTGCAAAGCAGAGCTGAGGGCCGCGGTATTTTTACAGATCAACTGGTGGGCTTATCAGGTTCGCTTACTCCCTTTAGCGTTGGCACAACTTATAATAATATTTTAAATAATGATGCCTATTATCAGGCTTATAACCAATTTGGGGTTACCTACCATGAAAAAGTTACCAAACAATTCTCCGTGGGTTTTAAACTGAATTTACTGCTGGGTATAGCTTATAATAAATTACAAACCGACCACTCCAGCCTTACATTTACCAACCCTTCAACAGCAGCATTATCCATGCAGGGCAGGCTGTACAGCAGTTATATTCCGGGGAGCTTTAATCATAACGACCTTTACCCCAATTTGCGCAACCCAGGCTCCTCCATCACCATAGGTACGATGCTGCGCACCAATGATGGCTTTGTTCTGCAAGGTAATATCAAAGATTTGGGCTTTATACACTGGAGCGGCCACTCAGAAATATCCGACTTTAATACTACACGCAGGCTGGCCTATACTTCACGGCACGAGGATAGCACTTACACTACCATTAACCGCGTGATAAGCAGCAACTTTGTTCAGCATTCATTTACCACGCCTGTTGACGGCCGCGCGGAGTTCAGCGCTTCCAAAGCTTTTTTATTTAACCCCGAGGAGTACTTTGTAAAATACACGCCTACCTTAGTGCTGTCAAAACATCTGTTTAACCAGGGCATGGAGGGTGCGCTGGTCAACAATGTGCAATACCATAATTACATGTTTTCCCTCACGGGGATGTATGATGATTTGCGCTTGTTCAGCTTAGGCACACAGTTGATGTACAAATCATCCAATGCAGAATTCTACATAGGCAGCGATGCCCTGGCACAGTCGATTCGTACGCTGCGGTCAAACGGCAAAAACGAAGACGTTATTAATCAGGCAACTTCTTACAGCGCCGCCAGCATATATATCGGTTTTTCTGTAAAATTTGGCAGTTACATTGAGCATCCGCTTAATGCCAGCACTATACCCACCGGCGAGAAAGGATTTTTCGGCCGGTTGTATAACCGCTTTTTTAAAGCCGACCGCAACTGATCAGTCCTGCTTTTTTTTGCCGGCAATAAACTCTTTCAGGTAAAAGGGTTCAAAATAAGCAACGTCTTCGAAGTGCTGCTGATTGTATTTTGCCGAAGCCAATCCGGTTAAACCCCTGGCAGAATTTATATAATCAGTTACTATAACAGCGTTGGGCTGATCCTCAAAAACAGCCTGGCATTTAGCGGCTCCATCGCCGAAAAAAATCACCTTATGATTCAGCAATACATCCCGAAAACTGTCAGCATCGATGATTGCAGCTGAGGTTGGCTCAACCACTTCGCCACCGGCCTGAAATAAGGCTGTATATACTTCCATTCGGCGGGCATCAATCATGGGGCACAGTAAAGTATCTGCCTTAATAAGCTTTGAGCGTGAGTTCACTAAATCATTCGCCATAGCACGCAGGGTTTCAACAGCAATAAGGGGTTTACCCGTAGCGTAACAAATGCCTTTGGCGGTTGAAACGCCAATACGTAAACCTGTGTATGAGCCCGGCCCGCTGCTTACCGCTACAGCATCCAACTGCTGATAAGTTTTACCGGCTGCCCGTATTGCCTCCTCAATGAAAAGGGTAATTACTTCCGCATGCCGGTTGCGTTCATTCAGCTCCCGGATAGCCAGCAGGTTATTGTTTTCTGTTAAGGCAACAGAACAGGATGCAGTGGCGGTTTCTATTTGCAGTATCAGACTCATATATGATTTTAAGGAACGGGGTCATGCCCGTGTTTGCCCCAGGGATGGCAGCGGCCGATACGCTTTAAGGTAAGCCAGCCGCCTTTAAAAGGGCCGTACTTCCTGATAGCTTCCAAACCATATTGCGAGCAGGTGGGCGTAAACCGGCAGGAGGCGCCCAAAACAGGCGATAATATAAGCTGGTAACCTTTGATGATGCTCATCAATACCCAGCTAATCAAACTGATTAACTGCCTGATTATTGTACGCATACCTTAACTTCCTCAGCCAGCTGATTTAGCAATTTAAGCATTTTCTTCTGGATAAAATTATATGCTGCAATCTCCTTACCAATGTAAGTTACAGAAAAAATAAGAGATTGATTAAGATGCAGTAACTGACTGTATAAATGCTGGCTTTTGTGGGTACGGTAAGCCTCACGGGTACGGCGTTTGAGCAGATTGCGGTCAGTTGCATGCTTAAAGCGCTTTTTGGGTGCAGTAATCAGCACCTGTGCAGGCACATCAGGCAGTTTTTTATCCAGCAGCCAGGTAACTCTGAACGGATAACACAAAAAGGAAGAACCGCTTTGGTAAAGCGCAGCAATGAGCGCTTTGTTACATAGCCGTTCTTCCTTTTTAAAAGTATGGTTCATTGCCTTATCGGGCTCCGCTAACGGAGCGGGCAATTAAAATTACGCTTTGTGGCGGCGTTCGTCTGATACGCTTAATCTTTTTCTGCCTTTGGCACGGCGCGAAGCCAAAACTCTCCTGCCGTTAGCAGTGGCCATACGCTCACGGAACCCATGTTTGTTTCTTCTTTTACGCTGAGAAGGCTGAAACGTTCTTTTCATGACTATCTATTATTATCGTATTTTTTAAACGGAGTGCAAATGTAGCACAATAAATTTAATTTTCAAACACTCAGTTTAATGTGTCATCAGGTATTTTTGCCGTACTTTGATAAACGTAAATTACCTATGAAAAAATTACTATTACTGCTGTTGCTGGCCGTTCCCTACAGTCTGATGGCCCAGCAGCACTATAAGATATACAGTACGGCGCAGCGCAAACTTATTGCTGTTGATGAAATAATTGAGCAGATGCAGAACGTTGATGTGCTGTTTTTTGGTGAGGAGCACAATGACACGGTTGGGCACCGTGCTGAACTAAATATTCTGCAGAAACTGATTGCCCGCTATCCGAATAGAGTTGCCTTAAGCATGGAAATGTTTGAGACCGACTGCCAGCCGGTACTCAACGAATACCTGCAGGGACTGATTACTGAAAAGTTCTTGACAGCCGATGCACGTGCCTGGCCTAATTACGCTACCGATTACCGCCCGCTGGTTGAACTGGCTAAGGCTAACCGCCTGCCGGTAATAGCCGCCAATGCCCCCGGCCGCTATGTAAACTTTGTAAACCGCAACGGCATTACTATGCTGCAGCAGTTAGGCACCCAGGCCAAAAGCTACCTGCCTCCCCTACCCGTTGATACGCTCAGCGGCCCTTACTACGAAAAATTTGCGCAGCTGATGGGCGGCCACGGCAGCATGGGCGGGATGCAGCTTTACCAGGCACAAAATCTTTGGGATGCTACCATGGGCTGGTCAATCGCCGGTTTCTGGAGTCACCACAAAGATTTTAAGATATTACAGGTTAACGGCGGTTTTCACAGTGAGGAAAAACTGGGCACTGCTGCGCAACTCAGGCATTATGCGCCAGGCATCAGGATAATTAATATCTCAGCTTATGCCGGCAGCAATTTTGCAAAGCCCGATTGGAATGCTTATGCCAAAACGGGCGATTACATTATTATTACCGACTTTAAGGGAGATGATAATTAACCAGATCCCTCAGTTAACCTCTTGAAGCCAGCAAGTCCCTGATTTCCGTAAGTAACTGCTCTTCCTTAGTTGGCGGCGGCACTACTACGTTAACGGTAACATCATCCTTCCGCTTAAATTTGTTAACCGCCTGTATAATTATAAATAAGGCTAACGCAACAATGATAAAGGTAATTACCTGCGACAGGAAGTTGCCGTATTTAATGGCGGTTCCCGGTACTACCAGCTGGCTCAGGTTTGACAGGTGAGCTGCTTTGAGTGCGGGTGTTAAAATGGCCGGAGTGATGATATCCTCCACCAGCGAACTTACAATTTTACCAAATGCGGCACCGATTACTACAGCTACTGCCAGATCGAGTACGTTGCCTTTTACAGCAAACTCCTTGAACTCTTTAAAAAAAGCCATGATAAATAAGGTTAAAAATTGTTAATAATATTAAAGGTATAAATTTATTTAATTGTTGCTGCGTTAAAAAAACAAATGCCCGTTCTTAATCTTTAAGAGCTTAATTATTATGTACGGGTTACTGCTAAGTTAAATCAATTTGATGTATTTTTGACCCGGTTTATTTAAGTATGCTTAGACAGAGTCTTCAACAAAAATTATTACAAAAACTTTCTCCGCAACAAATACAGTTTATTAAGCTGTTGCAGGTGCCTACCGTTTCTTTAGATACCCGCATTAAGGAAGAACTGGAAGAAAATCCTGCGCTTGAGGATCTGAGCCTGGCTAATATGAGCGAGCCGGAAGAGCAGTACCCCGACCGCGATCCCGATGAAGATTACAGCAGCAGTGACGAGGACAGCAGCGGTGAATATGATGAATTTAATATTGACGATTACCTGCAGGAAGACAACGTAAATGAATACGGTTCGCGCTATGACCAGAATGGCGATGACGAGGAGGACCGCAAGGAAATGCCGATTGCCATTCAAAGCTCTTTCTTTGAAAGCCTGCAAAATCAGCTGGACCTGGTACCGCTTTCAGACAAGGACTTTCGCATAGGGCAGCAAATAATCGGCAGCCTGGATGACGATGGTTACCTGCGCAGGCCTATTATGTCATTAACGGATGACCTGGCCTTTTCACAAAATATTATGGCCGAGGATGATGAGGTAGAGGAAATGCTGAAGGTAATACAATCCTTTGACCCTGCCGGTGTGGGCGCCCGCAGTTTGCAGGAATGCCTGCTGATACAACTGCGCAAGAAGGATCCGGCTGATCCCATCATCCGTAAAGCCATTTTGGTGGTAGAGCATCATCTGGATGAATTTACCCGCAAGCATTACGATAAGCTGGAACGCTCGCTGAACATGGATTCGAACGAGCTGCGGGGCGTGGTTAATGAAATATTGAAGCTTAACCCAAAGCCCGGAGATACCAACGAGGTAAATACCAAGCAGCTGCAGGTAATACCTGATTTCCATATCAGCAATAACGACGGCATCCTGATACTGACCTTGAATGCCAAAAACGCACCCGATCTGCGTGTTAGCCGATCCTATCAGGAAATGTTTGAGCATTATGACAAGGCCTCGCAAAAAGACCGTAAAATGAAGGAAGCCGTTCAGTTTGTAAAGCAGAAACTCGATTCGGCCAAATGGTTTATTGATGCTATTAAGCAGCGCCAGCAAACGCTGCTGAAAACCATGAATGCCATTATGATTTATCAGTACGACTTTTTTTTAACCGGTGACGATAAGAGCCTCCACCCCATGATTTTGAAGGATATTGCTGACAAAATTGGGATGGATATTTCTACGGTGTCACGCGTGGCTAACTCCAAGTATGTACAAACCGAACACGGAACGTATTTGCTGAAGTCCTTCTTCTCAGAAGCAATCCAGACGGAGAGCGGTGAGGAGGTATCGAACAAGGAGGTAAAGAAGATACTGGAGGAACACATTGGCGGAGAAGACAAACGCCACCCGCTGGCCGATGAAAAGCTCACCGAAATTTTAAAGGAACAGGGTTACAACATTGCCCGCCGTACCGTTGCCAAATATCGTGAGCAAATGAATATTCCGGTAGCAAGGCTGCGTAAGGAATTATAGCCGAAATTCACTGCCTTTTTCCGTTGCAGGCAATAACAATACCGGTTTTACAAAGACGAGATGTACCCTTGTATGGCGCCGCCTATCTTTTCAACTAATTCATCATTCAGTCCGCCTTCCTGCTGTTCCCAGCATTCTGCGCCTTCACAATTTAAGGTCAGGGTACAGAGATGCTCGTTGTTGCCTACCACAATGTAACTGCTGTTACAGGGGATAATTAGCAAATTGCCATAATCGCCGGTATCAAATATATCTACCTCAACGTGGAAAGCCTCCTGCGGCTGCTCTGTCTGAAAGTCCAGTTCATCAAAATCTTCATGCTCCATAAGTATTTTACAATCGGCGCAGCAGATGGTTTATTAAAACAATGTGTACGTTATCCTGATTAATAAATTAAAGCTCAGCTTCTATGTGCGCACGCTATACCCAGACACAAACAGCCGACCAGTTACTGCAAACCTACCAGGCTCAAAGCATTGACCCGTTTAAGGCCAGTTATAATATTGCCCCTACACAAAATGCGCTGATAATTACGGCCGAAGAGCCTGACCGCATTCAATCTTTTCATTTCGGGCTGGTACCTTTCTGGGCCGGCGATACCCGTATCGGCACTAAGATGCTGAATGCCCGCAGCGAAACGCTGATGAATCTGCGCACCTTTAAACCCTTAATGATACATAATAAACGCTGCCTGGTCATAGCCGACGGCTTTTACGAGTGGAAAGCCGAACCCAACGGAAAACAACCCTACAGGTTCAAACTCAACAACCGTAAAGTGTTCAGTTTCGCCGGCTTGTGGTCGCAATGGAAAAATACAGATACCAGCCGGTATTATAACAGCTTTGCCATTATTACCGGCAAACCAAACAAGCATGTAGAGCAGCTGCATAACCGGATGCCCGTAATTTTACAGCCGGAAGATGAAAAACTTTGGTTAGCTGATGACGTGCCCATTAATCAGCTGCTTGAATTATGTAAGCCCTATGCTGATGATGAAATGGAAATGTACCCTGTATCAAAAGAAGTGAACAGGGCCGTTAATGATTATGCTGAGCTGATATTACCGGCTAACAGCCAATAAAAAGGGCCGGACAAAAGCCCGGCCCTTAACTGATAGTTATCTAATACCCCTATTAAAATAACTCACGCAAGTTAATAAATCTATATCAAACGCAAAATTTTATCATAAATTTTTGGCAACCGGAAATTTGACTGGTAAATGTTGCCATGCAAACCGGCGATAATGTTTAATTTAAGCGCAAATTATATGTTCATGCTGAAATTTCCTCTTGTGCTGACCTTGCTTGCCGCTTCAGTAATACAAACGAAAGCGCAAAGCCTTTATATGCCGCGCGACATAAAGCAGGCTTATGCCAAACAAACCCGCTCGATGGATGGCCGGCCCGGTAAAAATTACTGGCAAAACACGGCCAGCTACAACATTCATGTAACGGCCTTGCCGCCCGGCCGCACCATTACAGGTACGGAGCAGATAACGTACATCAACAACAGCCCTGATACCTTAAAGCGGCTGAACATGAAGCTGATACTGAATATTCATCGCGCAGGTGCAGCACGATCCGGCAATGCCAATGCAGATTACTTAACGCCCGGCTTGCAAATTGATACCTTTGCAGTGAACGGCCGGCACATTAACTGGAATAACGCAACGGCAGCCTCAACCAACCAGTTTGCTGCAATGCCCGAACCTTTACTGCCGCACACTTCGGTTAAACTGAACATTGCCTGGCACTACGAAATATCAAAGGAAAGCGGCCGCGAAGGCATGATTGATTCGACCACCTACTATCTCGCCTATTTTTATCCGAGAGTGGCTGTTTATGACGATTACAATGGCTGGGACCGCATTGAATTTACCGATGGCGCTGAGTTTTATAACGATTTTAATAATTACACGCTGCGTGTAACCGTACCTGAAAACTATTTGGTTTGGGCCACCGGTACGCTGCAAAACCCTGATGAAGTGTTGCAGCCGGAGTATGCCAAACGCCTCAAAAAGTCAATGACGAGTGACTCTACCATCCATGTGGCAACGGCGGCAGATTTACAACAGCAGCACATTACCGCACATCATGCTGCCAACACCTGGGTGTGGACGGCCAATAGCATCAGCGATATGGCCGTTGGCCTGAGCAATCATTACGATTGGGACGCTGCCAGCGTGGTGGTTGATGATGCTGCCCATCGCCGGGCCAGTATGCAGGCTGCATTCAATGATAATGCGAATGATTTTCATCATGCCGTGCAGGCAGGGCGTAACTCCCTGGGCTGGCTTTCGCATCACTGGCCGGGTGTACCCTACCCCTTCCCAAAAATGACTGCCTTTCAAGGCTTTGCAGATATGGAATACCCGATGATGGTGAATGACAGCCATACCGATGATGTACATTTTGCCCAGTTTGTGCAGGACCATGAAATTGCCCATACTTATTTTCCCTTCTATATGGGTATTAACGAAAGCCATTACGGGTTTATGGATGAAGGGTGGGCTACGACTTTCGAACTGCTGATCGGAACCTCAGAGGTTGGCCGGCAGCAGGCCGAAAACCTCTACAAGCAATTCAGGGTGGCCCGTTACATCAGCGACAAGTCCACATACGAGGATTTGCCCATCATTACCCCGACTGATGAACTAGGCAAGGCTAACGGCAACAATGAGTATGGAAAGCCATCATTAAGCTACCTGGCTTTAAAGGATATGCTGGGTGATGCCTTATTGAAAAAGGCGCTGCATAATTATATGAACAACTGGCACGGCAAAC
>CAXTAP010000026.1:25939-38662 GCA_964241965.1 uncultured Mucilaginibacter sp. | reverse complement strand
CGTGCCAAACGGATTGCTCACAAAGGAGCCGCCCCAGAATTTTAGTCCGGCTTCTTCACCCACGCGGTTTACGCTGACCACATGTACGCCATTGGCTACGCCATGAGAGCGCTGTATAGTTTGCCAGGCATTATACTGCTCCGTATTGGTATCCGGTTCCTGCGCGGAAGCCCAGCCGATGGCCGTAGGGTAAAATAAAACCTCAGCACCCATCAGGGCAGTAATGCGGGCAGCTTCGGGGTACCACTGGTCCCAGCAAATCAATACGCCAATAGTGGCAAATCTGGTTTTAAAAACCTTGTAGCCTAAATCACCAGGCGTAAAGTAAAACTTCTCATAAAAGCCCGGGTCATCGGGGATGTGCATTTTGCGGTACTTGCCAAGGTAGGCGCCATCAGCGTCCAAAACGGCAGTAGTATTATGGTACAGGCCCTGCGTACGCTTTTCAAACAGCGAGGCAATAATTACCACACCCAGTTCTGCCGCCACGGCCGCCAGTGCATCGGTTGAGGGGCCGGGGATCGGCTCGGCCAGCTTAAAGTTATCGTAGTCTTCTACATCGCAAAAGTACAATGAGGTAAACAGCTCCTGCAGGCAAACAATCTGTGCGCCCTGCGCCGCGGCCTCTCTTACTTTATTAATTGCTTTCTGCAAATTTTGCTGCTTGTCAGCAGTGCAGGTAGTTTGCACCAGTCCAACCTTTACTTTAGCCATCGCTTATAAAATTTGCGCAAAAGTAAGGTTTTGGTTCAGTTGTTCATTGATTCACCGGCTTAATAGTAAATAATATTAATGTTATATGATGGTTAATGTTGAAGCTGTTAATCAATGAACCAATTTAACAAATAAACTAAAAAGCTACCTTTGCAGCCATTATGACGGAAACCGTAGAATTGCCGGCGCCCAAAACGTGGAAGGATAAATTGTGGAGCGCTGCCAAGCTCCTGCTGAAAATTGTGGTTACCACTGCGCTGCTCTGGTATGTGTTCAGCAAGGTTCCGTTTAAGGAAATTAGGCAGCGCCTGTTTCAGGCCAATTACTGGTGGACGGCGGCTGCCCTGCTCTGCTTCTTTGTTTCAACCATCGTATCATCATGGCGGCTGCTGAGTTTTTTCAAATCCATCAGCCTAAAGCTCGACCCGCGCTTTAACCTGCGGCTGTACCTGCTGGGCATGTTTTATAATTTTCTGCTGCCTGGCGGCATCGGCGGCGATGGTTACAAAATATGGCTGCTCAACAAAAATTATAAGCTGCCTGCCAAAAAAATGTTCTGGGCTATATTGTTCGACAGGCTGAGCGGCCTGTGGGCCATTGGCCTGATACTGGTAGCGCTGATTTTGTTTGTGCCGCAAATTGAAAATTATATGCACATTGCCCTGCCGGCAAGCATTTTTGTGGCAGGCTCCATTATTTACTATATCGTAGCGCATTTTTTCTTTAAAGATTATACCCGGTATTTTTTTGAAGCCCACGTTAAGGCTGTGCTGGTGCAGTCGTTACAGGTGTGTACCATTCTGCTGGTAATGCTGGGGCAAAGCTTTCATGGTAAGTTTGCGCCCTACCTGCTGTCGTTTCTGGTTTCATCGCTGGCTTCGGTAGTGCCCATCAGCCTGGGCGGCGCCGGCGCGCGCGAGGCTATTTTTACCAAGCTGTCGGGAGTATTCAGTATGAACGTCGGTCTGGCCGTATTTCTGAGCCTATCCTTTTATCTTATTTCACTGCTGGTAGCCTTATTAGGTGTTTATTATGTACTGCGCCCGGAGCGTTTGGAGGACGGCCTGCCAAAAATGGAAGAAAACTGATTAAAAAAATCTAATTCAACAGCTTTACGTTTACCTGATAACCAATTATAAGTAAATGTACAGCTTTAATGATTTTAGCAATGCGCAGGTAGCTGCATTACCGCGGCATTTGCGGCAATTTGTTGTTAACCAGCACTATGAGCACTATACGCCGGTTGACCAGGCGGTATGGCGCTACGTAATGCGCCAAAATTACAGTTATCTTAAAAACGTTGCTTATTATCCTTACATCCCCGGCCTGCAAAAGGCCGGCTTAACCCTTGAGCATATACCCGACCTGCAGGAGGTAAATGATGCTTTGGGCAAAATAGGCTGGGGAGCAGTTACTGTAGATGGCTTTATACCGCCTGCCGCCTTTATGGAATATCAGGCTTACCGGGTGCTGGTTATTGCGGCCGATATACGCCAGCTTAAGCATATTGAATATACGCCGGCGCCCGACATTATCCACGAATCGGCCGGGCATGCCCCTATCATTGCAGACAGAGATTATCATGATTACCTGAGCTATTTTGGTTCTATCGGCGCTAAAGCCATGTTTTCGGCGCAGGATTTTGAATTATATGAAGCCATCCGGGCGCTATCCATCCTGAAGGAAATGCCCGATGCTGATGCTCATGCTGTGGCCGATGCTGAAAAACTTGTGGCTTACCGGCAGGCCAGCATGGGCGAGCCTTCCGAAATGGCGCTGCTGAGCCGGCTGCACTGGTGGACGGTAGAGTACGGGCTTATCGGTACCTTAACACACCCGAAAATATACGGAGCGGGTTTATTATCCTCCATTGGCGAAAGCGCGAGCTGCATGAATCCGGAAATTAAAAAAATTCCTTATACAATTGAGGCTGTAAATTATAGTTATGATATTACCCAGCCGCAGCCCTACCTGTTTGTAACGCCCGATTTTCAAAACCTGATCAGTGTGCTGGATCAGTTTGCCTGCACCATGGCATTCAGGCGAGGCGGCGCGTATGGCCTGCAGAAAGCAGTTGAATGTAAGAATACCTGTACGGCTGTATATAGCTCCGGCTTGCAGGTAAGCGGCATATTTGCCGGATTCGGGCAGTCGGCAACGGAAGATGTTACTTTTATTAAGACTGCCGGGCCTACGGCGCTAAGTGCAGGCAACAGGGAACTGGCAGGGCAGGGCAAGGCACATCATCCGGCGGGTTTCAGTTCGCCCGTGGGCAGGTTAAAGGGTTTTGTCAAGGCGCCGGAAGATTTCACAGCTGAAGAATTACATAGCGAAGGAATTATTGCAGGGCAAGCCATAAAGCTCGAATTTGAAAGCGGTATAACTGTAGAGGGGCTGGTACAGGGCATAATTGCGAACAATGGAAAAATACAGTTGATAACCTTTAATAATTGTACAGTAAGTGATAAACAAGGCAATACGCTGTTTAACCCGGCCTGGGGTGTTTACGATATGGCCGTGGGCGAAAGCATTACCTCCGTTTACTGCGGGGCAGCTGATAAAGACGCTTTTGAGGACGTAATACTGCAATCGGCTACGGCAACGTACCACCCGGAATATGATGTAAGTACCCGGCAACTGCACCGGTTATATGCGCAGGTACGCGCCTGCCGCGAAACAAACACCGGACACGAATTTTTAAGGAATGTATGGCAGCAGCTGCAAACCCGCCACCACGAAGACTGGCTGTGCGCCCTCGAAATACTGGAAATTTTAGAGCGCAATAATACGGATGCTGTATTAGCCGGAGAAATCACCGGCTACCTGCAAAGCCGGGCAGCCGGGCAGCCTGAATTGAAAAAGCTGATTAAGGATGGCCTTTACCTGATTAAGCACCCGGTTGAGCAGCATACAGGAGCCTGATGAGCGATGATGTAATAAACGTAAAATGCCTGTTTGTAAAGTAAACAGGCATTTTACGTTTATTATTAAAATTAATTACCAGCGGCGGTAAGGGCGGTAATAACCGCCCCGGTGCCAGGGCCGGCCATAATAAGCGTGTACGGGGTAGTAGGCCGGGCCGCGGTAGCCATAATACCTGGGACCATAATATACTGGGGCAGGTGCATAATACCTGGGGCCATAATAACCGTAAGCCGGTGCATAAACACGATGATATGGAGCGCCAAAATTTAAACCTACATGTACGCCAACCTGAGCCTTAGCTGCATTAATGGTTAAAAATGTTACTACAATTGCTGCAAAAATCTTAATCCGTTTCATATTGATAAAATTTAATTAAGGCGTTACCAGCAGCGCCTTGTATTGAATCAGACGGGGAAACGGATGTAAGGTTTAATGCATTTTGCGGGTGCAAGTGTATAGTATTGATCTTTAATGCGATAAATTAACGGTTTTACAAGGCGCACTTTCGTTTACTGCTGCCTGAAGCGATATGCATTACAAATGCAATAAACCAGGTACAATCAACTACTTTAAAGTTACCGGCGGTGGCGGTACACCCGGCGGCGATAGTGGTGAACATGATGATGCCGCCTGTGAAAAAACGGAAACGGCGGGCGGGGCGGTGGTGGCGGCAGCCGGAGCTGAAAAGGCGATGTAGCTATTACCAATCCATTTGTCGGTCTGGTATCAGCAATTTCTGCTTTTGCCAGTTTTAAGGCAGCAAGCATAACGATGGCTACAATTAACAATTTCTTTATTTTCATAAATTTATCGGTGACTGATGAACTGCTGGGTTTAACGATGGTAATCAATTTTTTGTTGTTTCTCTGAGCAACTATACTATAAGAATACGCCCTGAGCATCATAAAATTAAAATTGTGGAAAAAGTGTGCATAAATACCTGTTTTGTTAGCCAGGTTTGGCATTATGCAATAGGTTGAAGGAGTTAGTATAGTATTCGGTACAACATTGTACAGAGAAACGCTTCTGAAAATCTGTCAGAAGCGTTTCTTTATGCCGTTTGCCTTTGTCATGTATTTTGGTGCTATAATTGAATAGTGTTCGGCACGAAATCTAACTTTATGCTATCACATCGACTAAAAATATTTACCTGGCATATCCACGGCAGTTATCTGTTTTATCTATCGCAGGGTAACTATGACATTTATATACCTACCCGTCCTGAAAAAACCGAAGGCTACTACGGCCGGGGCGAAACCTTCCCTTTCGGCGCTAATGTAATTGAGGTGCCTGCTGATGAAGTAAAAAATCACCGGTTTGATATTATACTATACCAAACCAATCAGAATTATTTAAAAGATCAATACGAAATATTAACTGCCGAACAGCGCGGACTGCCAAAGATATACATTGAGCATGATCCGCCCCGCCAGCATCCCACCGATACTAAGCACGTAGTCAATACAGCAGATGTTACCTTGGTGCATGTTACCCACTTCAATAGTTTAATGTGGGATTGCGGCATTACGCCAACTACTGTTATTGAGCATGGAGTAACGGCCCCGGCTAACCTATACACAGGCGAAAAGGAAAGAGGCATCGTAGTTATCAATAATCTTCCCTTAAGGGGCCGCCTGCTTGGCCTTGATATATTCTTGAAGGTGCGTGAGCAGGTACCTGTTGATCTGGTAGGCATGGGCACCGGCGACCTGGGGTTGGGCGAAGTGCTGCACCCTCAGCTGCCGGAATTTATTTCAAAATACCGTTTCTTTTTTAACCCGATACGTTATACAAGCCTGGGGCTTGCCGTTTGCGAGGCGCTGATGCAGGGAATTCCTGTTGTTGGGCTGGCCACAACGGAATTATCTGCCGTTATTGACAACGGCCGCTCCGGCTTTATACATACCGACGTAAATTATTTAATCGATAAGATGCACCTTTTGCTGCAGGATGCTGCGCTGGCCCGCCAGATAGGCCAAGGCGGCAGCGAGTTAGCTAAAACAAGGTTCAGCATCGGCCGATTTGTGAATGACTGGAAACAATTATTTACTAAAGCAACAGAAGGACGGCAGGCCGAGGCCGGTACAGGTTTGCTGCAGGCATCAGTTAATTATTAAATCAGGGGTTTTTAAAAAAACAGGTTATGAAAATTAATTTACCCAAAATTGCTTTCATCAGTGAGCATGCTTCCCCTTTAGCAGTGCTGGGCGGAGTAGATACCGGAGGGCAAAATGTTTATGTGGCGCAGGTGGCTAAACACCTGGCTGGCTTAGGCTACACTGTTGATGTGTTTACCCGATGGGAAGATGCCGATATGCCTGCCATTGTAAACTGGCTGCCCGGCGTCAGGGTGATACATGTTAAGGCAGGCCCGGTAAAAGTTATCCCTAAAGAGGAAATACTGGATTTTATGCCGCAGTTTACGCAGAGCATGCTGCACTTTATTAAAACTCAGCAAGCAGAATACTCTCTGGTTCATGCTAATTTCTTTATGTCGGCTCTGGTGGCTGCAGGTATCAAGAAAGAACTGAATATACCATTTGCAGTTACCTTTCATGCGCTGGGCCATGTAAGGCGTATTCATCAGGGCAACAGTGATAAATTTCCGGCTGAACGCCTGCAGATTGAAGAAAACATGGTCAGGGAGGCTGATTACATTGTGGCTGAGTGCCCGCAGGATCGCGACGACCTTATTAATTATTACCATGCACCGGCTTATAAAATTGTGACGGTACCCTGCGGTTTTAGTCATCACGAATTTTACCCGGTAAATAAAGCTGCTGCCCGCGAGCAGCTGGGGCTGTCTCAGCATCAGCACATTATATTGCAGTTAGGCCGTATGGTTCCACGCAAAGGTGTGGATAATGTAGTGCGTGCGTTAGGAAAATTAAAAAATCCTCAGTCGGTATGCCTGGTTGTAGTAGGGGGCGACAGTGATGAACCTGATGCTGACCTTTGCCCGGAAATTGGCCGATTAAGGGAAATAGCAGCCGAACATGGAGTTACCGCCTCTGTTAATTTTGCAGGCCGCAAAACCCGTGAGCAATTGAAATATTACTATTCGGCTGCCGATATTTTTATTACCACGCCCTGGTACGAGCCTTTTGGCATTACGCCGCTCGAAGCGATGGCTTGCGGCACGCCGGTAATTGGCGCAAATGTTGGCGGTATTAAGTACAGTGTGATAGATGGAGAAACCGGGGCTTTGGTACCGCCTGAAAATCCGGCTGCGCTGGCCGAAAAGATTGACGAACTGCTGGCTGATAAGGCATTGCTCGGGCAGATGGGCATTAACGCACTGGCGCGTGTAAATACTTATTTCACCTGGGCAACGGTAGCGCAAAAAATAAGCAACCTGTACCAGAAAATGATTGCAGCAACCAACAGCCTGCAGCAGGCATCACTAAAGGCCAAGAGCAAGGCAGCCTGACAGGATGAACAAAGCTGTTTTTTTAGATAAGGACGGTACGCTGATTGATGATGTACCCTACAATGTGAACCCTGAGCTTATCACCTTAAAAGACGGAGCAGCGGCCGGGCTGAGATCATTACAGGATGCAGGTTACCAGCTTATGGTAGTCAGTAACCAGGCGGGGGTAGCAAAGGGGTATTTTACTGAAAATGCATTGCCGGCCGTTTGGCAGAAATTAGATAGCCTGCTGGCTCAAAGCAACGTTAAAATAACAGCTTATTATTATTGCCCTAACCACCCGGAAGGTACGGTTGAGCCGTATAACGTAAGTTGCAATTATCGTAAACCAATGCCCGGTATGTTATTGCAGGCCGCAGCAGAGCATCGGGTCGACCTTGCACAGTCATGGATGGTTGGGGATATTTTAAATGATGTGGAAGCAGGCAGGCGTGCCGGCTGCAAAAGTATTTTGATAGATAACGGCGGCGAGACTGAATGGATTAAAGATAACCCATACCGTGAGCCCGATTTTATAACAGGCAATATACCCGGTGCTGCCATGTATATACTGAATAACTCACTGCTCCGGTAAATGCACACTATATAATTATGCAGCAGCACATACAGCAATGGCAGCACTGTAAAAAAATTCTGTGCATCCGGCCGGATAACATGGGCGACCTGCTCATGAATACCCCTGCGATTGCTGCGCTTAAACAATTATCCGGCGCTCACCTTACCGTGCTCACTTCTTCAATGGCTGCTGGTATTGCTAAAAATATTCCTGTTATTGATGAAATAATGGTATTTGATGCGCCTTGGGTAAAAACTTGGCTTTCGGGTACCGAAGATACTTTTACAGAAGCTGTTGACCGGTTAAGGAAGCAGCAGTTTGATGCCGCCGTTATATTTACGGTATATAGTCAAAACCCTATGCCGGCCATTATGCTGGCCTATCTGGCCGGTATTCCGCTCCGGCTGGCTTATTGCCGCGAAAATCCTTATCAGCTGCTTACCCATTGGGTGCCCGATGAGGAACCTTATACCTGCATAAAGCATCAGGTACGGCGTGATTTGGATCTGGTAGCGGCTATAGGCGCCCTGCCGTTGCAGGAAAACATGATTCTGAACGTGCCTGAAAGCTGCTGGCACCAGGTGCAGATTAAAATGGAACAGCTGGGTATAAACCTGCAAAAACCCTGGCTGCTGATGCACCCCGGTGTAAGCGAACCTAAACGCGAATATCCGTTTGGCCTTTGGGCGGAGGCCGCCCGAAAGACGGTAACAGATTTAAGCTATCAGGTATTGTTCACCGGATCTGCCGCCGAAAAGGAGCTGACGGACAAGATTCAGATCGGAGCCGGCCCGCAGGTGTTTTCTGTAGCCGGGCAGTTTTCGCTTGATGAATTTATTGTGCTCATTAAATATGCGCCCCTGCTGATTTCAGTTAATACCGGCAGTGTACACATAGCCGCGGCAACAAAAACACCTGTGGTTGTGCTGTATGCCCTGACCAACCCGCAGCACACACCCTGGAAGGTAGCGAGCCAGGTGCTGCCATTCAAAGTGCCTGCAGCAGCTCAAAGTAAAAATGAAGTAATCAGATATGTAAATCAATACTTCGCGCAGAATGAAATTGATATGCCCTGCGCTGATGACGTAATTGCCGCAGCGAAAAATATGCTGTTTCGACCAGATAAGCGTGATACAATGCCGAATTTACAATAACTTTGATTGAGCCCACCCACCTCAGGTAAGCCCGGTAGTAACATATTATCAATATCATGAGCACTATAAATAATTATATTCATTCACTTAATGCCATCCAACCTAAGGAGATTGCGCCGGGGTATCATTCCAGACTCATTCATACCGCCGGGAATACATTTAATTTTATTGATGTAACCGCCGGCAGCACAATACCGCTGCACAGCCATTCGCATGAGCAGAGCGCCTTTGTGCTGGAAGGTGAATTTGAGTTGACCATTGACGGCAGTCCGCAGATGCTGATGCCAGGTTTATATGCCTTGATTCCGCCAAATGTGCCGCACAGCGGCAGGGCTATCTCTAATTGCCGTTTACTGGATATTTTTAGTCCGGTGAGGGAAGATTACCGTAACTTATAGCTTTTATATTGCGTAAATAGTTAAATTATTGATTATTTGATAACAATTATTTAAAAAGCATAAACAGACATTGCTTTTTTGAAAATTGCTATTTAAATTAAGCTCACCTAATTAATTAAATTATTAACGTGATGGAACAGCAAAACACTAACAGATTTGGCTTTATCAGCTCCGACGGGTACTTTCAAAAAATTACAGCCCTTACCACAGCCAGCCTTGAGTTTGCCTATAAAAGCAGCCAGGAGCTTGAAATGCTGCTGCAGGAAAATGTTGTTAAGGAACGCTATGAAACCTGCGCCGTTATTCGCGACGAACTAATAAAGCGGCAAACTGCCTGACCTGGATTGAGTTCGTTATTTGCCGGATAATACTTTAAGGCAATTACAGGTGGAAATAATCGTATAGTTCCTGTTAAATATTTTTATAATTTAAAAACGTAATGGCATGGTTGTGGTTAATTAATTAAAAATTAATTAAAACCATTTATACCATGTCAAACACATCAAAAACCGCATTGATAACCGGCGCTACCAGCGGCATTGGTTATGAACTGGCAAAGCTATTTGCACAGGATAAGTATAACCTGTTTATTACCGGCCGTGAGCAGCAGGAACTGGACAGCAAGGCCAGTGAATTTAAGCAAACCTACGGCGTTGAGGTGACCACCTTCGCCAGAGATCTCTCAAAAAACGAAGAAGTGTTTTCGCTTTGTCAGGACATCAGCAGTAAAAACACGCAGATAGACGTATTGGTGAATGATGCCGGACAGGGATTATTCGGCAAATTCCAGGATACTGATATTAACCGGGAATTAGAGATTGTAAACCTCAATATTGGCGCCACCCTTATTTTAACCAAACATGTGCTGAAACAAATGATTCAGCGCAACGAGGGCAAGATATTAAACCTGGCTTCTATAGCCAGTAAGATACCCGGCCCATGGCAATCAGTTTATCATGGTACAAAGGCGTTTATTCTGTCGTTCTCCGAAGCTATACGCGAAGAGTTGAAAGAAACTAATATTACCGTTACTGCCCTGATGCCCGGAGCTACGGATACAGATTTCTTCAACAAGGCCGATATGCAAAGCAGCAAATCAGTTCAGGATAAAAGCTCAATGTCTGATCCTGCTGATGTTGCCAAAGATGGTTATGAAGCTATGATGGCCGGTGATGACAAGGTAATCTCCGGCTTTAAAAATAAGGCACAGATAGCAGCAACCAACCTGATGCCGGATGCTATGGTGGCCCACAATGTAAATGAGCAGCAAAAGCCGGTAGGTGAGTAATTGCATTGATGTATCTATGTAAGCGCCCGCAGCAGGATAATAACCTGCCGCGGGCGCTTTGTTTAAAATTGTTGCTTACGCTGCTCCGAAGCCAAAATGATAAAAGTGACTGCTGAAGTCGCTTTTATCATTTTGGCTTTTTGTTTTCTTTGTAGCGCTTGTCAGGCGTTCCGTCTTTTTTAGTGTGTGTTGTGCTGGTAGTGGTCGTGGTGGCTGTGCCTGCTGCCGGCGCCATTTTGGTAGCAGTGGTGCTGTTTGTTTTGTTAGCTTTGTATCGCTTATCAGCTGTGCCGTCCTTTTTGGTTTGCGCAAAAGCGGCGGTTAAAACAAGTGCTGCTGTGCAAACCGTTAACATTAATTTTTTCATAATCATTTGTGTTTAGTATGAATTAATTGTAAGTCAATAAGTTATAAAGTAATATTTGGCTAAAAAAGTTTTTGGCGAGTGCCTTATTTTAATAATATTTTGTTCTTGCCTGCTAAAATAAACTCTGTTACGTTTACAGCCCTGATATGATGATATTCAAAGCAAACCCGAACGATATACAACAACTTGTGAACCTGGTTAATGGCGCTTACAGGGGTGAAGCAGCCCTGCAGGGCTGGACCACCGAGAGCCTCCTGCTGGATGGCATCCGCATTGATGAAGAGGAAATGAAAAGCTATTTTGCCAACCCCGCAGTAACCCTGTTAAAGCAGGTGGATGGCGAGGGTGGAATAGTAGCCTGCGTGTACCTTGAAAAGTTGCCCGGTAACCGGCTTTATCTGGGTATGCTGACTGTAAAGCCAACCATGCAGGCACAGGGTACCGGCAAGTTGTTATTAGCCGAAGCTGAAAGTTACGCTGCCAAAATGGAATGTACAGCCATCAGGATTTCGGTGATACCGGTAAGGCACGAACTGGTTGCCTGGTATAAGCGCCGCGGCTTTATGCCAACGGGTGAAATGCTGCCTTTTCCGAAAGACACTCGCTTTGGCATACCCAGGCAGCCGGTTGAGCTAATGATTATGGAAAAAACACTGGATAGTTAACGGCGTTCCATCAGTGTAAGAAGCTGCTTCGGCATGTTCATAGTTGCATGGGTACTTCCATCAGCAAAACTTCTGTGTCACTTTCGGCAGTAATGAAAAAATTGCCGGCATCCCATACGCCGTAACCGTCACGCGTATAAAGCAGTTGCCCGTTTACGGTAACATCGCCGCTTATTACAAAAAAGTAAACACCATTGCCGGGCGCTTTAAGCTGATAGACGAGATGGGTGCCTTTATCCAGCACGCCCATATGAAACCAGGCATCCTGGTGAATCATCACGCCGGCATCATCTGCATCGGGCGACAATATCTGCTGCAAGCGATTATGGCGGTCTTCCAAATTCAGTGTAATCTGATCATACCTCGGCGGTATGTTTCTTTTATTTGGGTAAATCCATATTTGCAGAAATTTTACCTGTTCCTGGTTATTCTTGTTCTTTTCACTATGGAAAATACCTGTACCGGCGCTCATGGCCTGCACATCGCCTTTGCGGATGACGGCGGTGTTACCCATACTATCGCTGTGTTCCAGGTCGCCCTCCAGCGGGATGGAAATAATTTCCATATTATCGTGAGGATGTTTGCCGAAACCCATTCCGCCCCTCACCTTATCATCATTCAATACCCGCAGTGCGCCGAAACCCATGCGCTCAGG
This sequence comes from uncultured Mucilaginibacter sp., assembly GCA_964241965.1. Taxonomy (GTDB): domain Bacteria; phylum Bacteroidota; class Bacteroidia; order Sphingobacteriales; family Sphingobacteriaceae; genus Mucilaginibacter. Next base: position 26,510 of record CAXTAP010000026.1, on the reverse strand, counting down.
ATTGTAATAATTACCAAAACTAAAGCTATGAAAGCTTTCCAGCCAGCCGTGATTCACATGCCCGCGTGTACCGGCTCTATGTAAAATAGTGTTCGACATAAATTTATATGTTTAAACATCTAATTTACAAAAAATGTTTTACATATCGCTTACAGCAATTAAGAACAATATATTTTAAAAGTGTAAAATTTTGTCCTTTAGTTATATTTCTATTCATTTACAATTTAATAGAAATTATATTTTGGTACTTTGCAGCCTTTATAACCTCCCCGGTACAAATTAAGCTGATAACAAACCACAAGCATACGTATTTGAAATTTATGAAATATTTAGTCTATGTAAGTTCTGCATCACACTTGCTCAAAGAGGATGAACTGCTGGCAATTTTGCAGGTGAGCAGGCGCAATAATGTAAAGAAAGGGTTAACGGGTATGTTGCTTTACAGTGAGGGCACCTTTATACAACTATTGGAAGGTGAGGAAGATGACCTCAAAAGTACTTACCGCGCAATAGAGGCGGATGACCGGCATAAGAACATTATCAAGATGACCGAAGGAAATAATGAGCAGAG
>CAXTAP010000026.1:22666-25839 GCA_964241965.1 uncultured Mucilaginibacter sp. | reverse complement strand
TGCAGTGTTTTGTTGATGGGCGCCCAGCGCTCGGGTTCGCCATCCATACTGATCACAATGCTCGGCGTTTTAAAGGCGGAGGCCATGTGCGATACGCCGGTACAGTTTGAAATCAAAGCCCTGGCATTTTTTATCAATACACCCACGGCACCGAGGGTGGTAATGCCTGCTGTATTAATAGCCTGGTGATCCATGCGGTCCATTACCTCATTGATGATAGGTAGTTCCTCCTTAGTCCCGGTAATTACAGGCTGGTAACCCTGGCTGGCACAATAATCGGCCAGGGCGGCAAAGTACTCCGTAGGCCATTGCCGCCAGGCCCCGCGCGAACCCGGATGAATGCATACATACTGCTGCCTGACGATGGGCAGATGTAGCTGCGCAAACTCCGCTTCGTCATTTTCAGTTAACGGAAATTCCAGTTCGTTCCCGTATGCAGGTGCCCCCAAAAACTCCATCAGTTTCAGGTGCCGCTCCGGCTCTGGGCCATAATTGGGGTAAGGCATAAAATAGCTCAAATTCGGGGCATAGTCATTGGGCGTGTAAAAGCCGCCGGTCAATTTCGCTCCGAAAAGTTCCATCACCGGATTGATCACCGTACCGTTTCCCTGCATCTGCAGCAGTAAATCATAATTTAAATTTTGAAACTCTAAAAAGAATTCAGCTGCGGCCTTGGCATCAAAGGGTTGCTCCGGCAAACCGGGCAAACCGGGGCAATGTAAAAAGCCGTCAAAATAATGACTAAAACGTTCGGTAAAGCCCTTTGCCCAGGGCAGGCCCAGCAGCGTAATATGTGCATCCGGACAGGCGTGCCTTAATGCACGCATAGCCGGAATGATACACAGCATATCACCAAGCTGCAGGGTACGGAATATAGCTATTTTTTTAATTTGAGCAGCAGGCAGGTGCATGAATAGCAGAAACGCAGGTTAGGGTGCAAAATAATTTAAAATGTGAAAATTATTATTCAGAACTATAGCGGCAAATCCTCTGCTGCGTACATGCCGCTTTGTGGGGATTTCTCGCTATAGCCCTGAATGACAACGAAAACCAGAATAAAATCAGTTAACCTTACTCACTATCTAAACCGCGGCCGGTTTTGTGCTGCAGTTCATCAATTCTTTTGGAGGCCTCTGCTTTGCTCAGTTTATCGTCAAACTCAACGCCGGCCTGGTCTGACAACGTTTTAAGGTAGGAGTGCTGGGCGCCGGTCATGGGTTCATCGCCGGTTGTCCATTCATCAGGGTCTTTTACTGCGTTTGAGCCAACTTCGTTATTATTATCAGGTGCAGCTGCAGCGTTATCGCTGCTGTCGAATAAATCGCCTTCGTTTTCGTCAGTATGTTGCTTTGCCATGTTATTGATTAATTATTTGGTAGATTAACCAATGCCATAGCTGCTTTGTTTGTAAGGTGGAAAACTTACGGCGCTTACCATTGCAGCAAACTCACCTGCTCTAAGGCTGCCTTGTACTGTTTGCGATAGCCATGATTGCGGATGTTAATACGCCCGCGAATAATTATATTTTTATTATTTAACCTGGCATATAGCCCGGTTTCCTCAAATAAGCCGGTATGCTTTTGCTGCTCATACAGGGGGCATTCCTGGCTGTATTCTATCCAAAGCATATCGGTGGTGCCGGCGGAATACAGCCGGCTGCTATCGGCCAGTGCGGCCAGTTCCCTGCCCGATTGGTACCGGCCGCTTACCTCTACGTACAGCCCGTTATATTGAGACAAATGTGTAATTAACTGATGCAGATTAATCTTTCGGAAAGTTTGGCCGGCATTGCAGCTGCTCTGATACACCTGATGGTTACTGGTGCATGAAATCAGCATCGGTAAGATACTGGCATACCATATTTTGAAACTGCAGTTTACCATGATGATTATGTGTAAAATATCAGACATGCAGCAAGCCGGATAAGTTTAGCTTGAATGAAGATGTCACAGCATTGATACGGTTTATGTTCATATTGTTGTTATCACCATATCACTTATACTTTTAGCCTGTGGTCGGTGTTATCACCGTACCACTTTTTACCTTCATCATCACTTGCAAACATACAGTGGTATGGTGATAACACCGACCACAGGCAGAAACGTTTCGAACACTTATGATTGATACCTCAATTTATAACCTGATTGACATTCAATGATTAAACATAACAACACACCCTCTCTACACAAACCACACCCTATACTTCACTAATCCATAAAAGTGCCAGTAAACGGACAGCCAGGGGATGATTGCCGAGGTGTACAGCATTTCGGTAATGTGGCTAAGACTATGAGCATTTCCCTTTAACCGTTTGGCGGTAAATAATAGGGTGAAGGCAAGCCAAGTAATCAAACACAAAGCCATGCCGGTAAACCAGCCGGCAACCAGGCTAACGACACACAAAAGCGCCGAGCAAATGATGCCATAATATACTAAAGGCGGTCTGGCATTATCATGCTGCCGGTACAACTGCGGGAATTTTTTATACAGCAGCGCATTGTACATCGTTTTTCTCTGCTCCCCGATGCTTACGCCCCAGCGGGCGACCCGTACCGGGTGCACCACTACAGCCGCCTCATTTTTGATTAAGGGAATATGCCGGGTAAGCAACTTAAAGTGCAGGTCGCTGTCTTCGCGCCAGGCGGTGGCAAAGCGTTCATCAAAGCCGCCGGTGGCCTGCAGGGCCGTAAGGGTACAGGCGCAATTGGCGGTAACAAAGTCGGCAGTTTCGAGGCCTGCCGTGTTGCGGGCAAAGTCTGTAGGGCGGGGTTGCAAGGGGACTAACACCTTACCGGTAAAGGCGGCCGGCTCAATGCCGTTCCAGCCGGCCAGATAAGCGCTGAGCCAGTCTTTGCCGGGCAGAGTGTCATCATCGGTAAAGGCCACCAGGGGCGCACGGGCATGATGCCAGCCATAATTACGTGCGGCGGCCGGGCCTTTCTTTTGCGGCATAGGTAAAAAGCGGTGCAAAGCGGGGTTAGCAGATAGCCATTCGCTTAAGCTTCCGGCTGTAGCTGCATCAGGGCCATCACTTACCACAATGATTTCAAAATCGCCTGCGTGCAGGGTTTGAACTGACAGCGCCTCCAAACATTTCTTTAACAGCCCCGGGCGCTGCCAGGTGGGTATTACCACACTGATGCGGATCATTACTTTTCAATCACAAAGGAACC
>CAXTAP010000026.1:0-22566 GCA_964241965.1 uncultured Mucilaginibacter sp. | reverse complement strand
ACATCATAAACAAACAGCATAAAGGGCGAGTAGCCGCCGTTCACAAACCAGTTGGCTGCTTCTTCTTCGAGCACTACCGGGGCCACCGGCCTGAAATCTTCCCGGTCCTTTACCTCATTCAGCCGCTGCTGCATCTCAGGGCTGATAGGTGAGGCCAGTATAGAGCGGCTGCCCAGCGCCCTGGGGCCAAATTCCATACGGCCCTGGTACCAGCCGATAATCTTGTTTTGTGCCAGTATATCGGCAGTTTCTTCGGCAATGTTGTTCAGCTTGCGGTAAGGCACTTTGGCCCATTTCATAAACTTTTCTATTTCTGCATCGCTGTATTCCGGGCCCCAGTAGCAATGGTCCATCACAAACTCGCGCTCCGTGGTTTTACGCTGCTGCGCATCCACCCAAAGCGCCGCGCCAAGCGCCGTGCCATCATCGCCCGAAGCCGGCTGCACCCATATATTGGTAAATGGCCCCTTATCGCGCAGGCGGGCATTGGCTACGCAGTTGAGTGCTACGCCTCCGGCTAGGCACAGGTTTTCTTCGCCGGTTTCCTGGTGCAGCCATTCAGTTACTTCCAGCAGGGTTTCTTCCAGCACCAATTGCAGCGAATGCGCAATATTAAAATGATGACTGGTAAATTCTTCATGGCGCAGGCGCTGCGGGCCAAAGCGTCCGGTAAAATTTTTATTGCTGATGGTGTATTGCCCGTTAGGGCCCGCCTGAATAATTTCCCTGAAATCTTTTACAAATTCCGGCTTGCCGTAGCTGGCCAGCGCCATCACTTTATACTCATCGGACGAATGCAAAAAGCCTAAATGGGTGGTCACTTCCTCATATAGCAAACCCAGCGAGTTAGGGAAGTTAACCTGACCAATACGCTTTAATTCCTGACCGTTGCCTACGCTGTAGGTAGTAGTGGCCAGCTCACCCCGGCCGTCAACCGTCATTACCGCAGCGCGGCTGAACGGCGAGCAGTTAAAGGCGCTGGCTGCATGGGCAATGTGGTGATCAACAAAGTGCCATTTCTCGCGCGGAACATCAGCGCCGATAAAGCGCTGCTGCAAATGGTGCGGATAACCATCGTTCAACTGGCCGGGCGCGTTAACAATAGATGACAAAAACAGCGGATCCCAAACGTTCAGCCAGTCGGCATTAACGGGGTCGGTGGTGGGTTCAAATGGTATGGCAATGGTACCTTGGCCCTTATACTTGTCGCCGATAAGCTGATAAGGGTCAAACGAGTAGGCAATATGGTCAACATCGTTAATGTGAATGCCAGCCACTTTCAGACAGTAATCAATAGCATGGAAAGGCAGTTCCCAGGTTGAAAAAGGTACCGGGCGCTTGCCATGCTTAAAGTGTGTAAAGCGTTCTTCTTCGGAGGCGGCCAGCAGTTGCCCGTCTTTAATAATACACGCTGCCGTATCATGAAATGCAGCATTAATGCCTAAGGTGTACATGGTTGATGTAAAGTTGTTATATAGCTGTATGAATTACACACCTAAAAGCGAAAACGCGGGTTAAATGTTTGCGGGGAGGTTAGATTGGAATTGAACTTGGCCTCGATTTTTGCGATTAGGCAACCTATTGACTGTCAGATAACAAAAAAATAAAAATAACAGGATTATCAAAAATTATTAATTTCAAGCCGGTACACAAACGAGTTATTTAATAAGCAGCATGAACCCGAAGGTTGACTTTTATTTTAATAAAGCCGGAAAATGGCAGGAAGAAATCACATTGCTAAGAAACATTGTGCTTGATAGCGGCCTGACAGAGGAATTGAAATGGGGCTGCCCTTGTTACACACTGCAAAAGCGCAATGTGGTATTAATACATGTATTTAAGGAGTATTGCGCCCTGTTGTTTTTTAAAGGTGCCTTGTTAAAAGATGCTAAGGGGATATTAATCCGGCAAACTGAAAATGTACAGTCGGCGCGGCAGATCAGATTTACCGGTATCCGGGAAATAACGGAACTGGAACCTATGCTGAAAAAATATGTACACGAGGCTGTGGAGGTGGAGGAGGCTGGCTTGAAGGTTGAATTAAAAAAAATGGCAGATTATAATGTGCCAAAAGAGTTTCAGCAAAAGTTAGATGGAAGCACTGCTTTGAAGACCGCTTTTGATGCCCTTACGCCGGGACGGCAGCGAGGATACCTTTTTTATTTTTCTCAGCCCAAACAAACAAAAACACGCGAGGTACGGATTGAAAAATGTATGCCGCAAATCCTTAACGGCAAGGGATTGAATGATTAAAACATTTACTGCTAAACGCTTACAAACCTGCTAAACTGCCAGAAACCCTGCCCGCCTTTCCGGTACCAAACCTGGTACTCTGTGCCCGCTGCTTTAAAACTAAATGTTAATTCATCAGCTGAGGTGTCTGCCGGGATGTATTGCGGCAATATCATATCGGCTGTATCTTCTATGCTTTGCCTTAGCTCCCGCTGAGAATCAGCCGGCGGCTGTTGCAGGCCACTTTGATAATCGGCAAAGCTACCGAACAAAAATATTTGACTGCTGCCATTAGTCTGCCTTGCTGCATTAAATGCCTGCTCTGCCATGTAAAGGGCATACTCTTCCATAGCCGGCAAAATAACCAGCTTTTCAAAATCGGCCTGACTGCTGATTGTTACCGATTTATTAAAATGCCGGGTAAAAATTTCCTGAGCTGTTTTCATTTTTCTAATGAGTTTGCCACGGGCAGCCAGCCCATAATAACCATTACCCGCTTAAATTCTTCGTGCAGCGGGGCTTCAATAGTTAACCTGCTGGCTGTTAGCGGATGCAAAAACGACAGGTGCGAGGCATGAAGCAGCATGGTATCCATTTGCCAGATTTGCTTAAAATGCCGGTTTTGCTTGTTGCAGCCGTGGGTACGGTCGGCAATAATGGGATGAAATATGTGGCTGAAATGCTTACGCAGCTGGTGCATGCGCCCGGTAGCCGGCACAGCTTCTACCATTGAATAGCGGGAGGTAGGATGCTGGCCCAGCGGAATATTAAGTTCGGCGCGCTGCAAAGTTTTATAGGTAGTCAGGGCCTGCTGCAATGTGCCGTTCTCTTTACGCAGAGGGTAATCAATCACTTGTTCATCAGGGGTGTGGCCCCGCACAATGGCCAGATATTTTTTATACACTTTTTTAGCGGCAAACTGCTGGTGCATCAGGTGTTCTGTTTCCTTATCCAGCGCAAACAGCAGGATGCCGCCCGTTTTCCGGTCGAGCCGGTGCACAGGGTAAACCGGCCGGTTAACCTGGTTGCGCAGCAGTTGCAGAGCAAATTCACCGGCATCCCTCGCTATAGGCGAGCGGTGTACCAGCAGTCCGTGCGGTTTGTTAATGGCAATCAGGTAATCATCCTGAAATAAAATATCAAGCATCAATTTAAGTAAGCCGCAAAGTTAAATGAATAACATTCAACATAGTTACCAAGCAGCTTAATGTTTTTTATGATGAATTGATGGGGAAGGCAAATGAACTGCATTAACTTTGCCCGAAAATTGATGCACAAAAGGTTTAATAATTGCTGTACTCTGCCTCATCATTTACTGTACATCAGCTAAGGGTTTTTCTGCTTCTGCTGCATCATTGAGGGCTGCCGCTGCCTGCATTTTTACATATAGCTCATCAACAATAATACTGATGATGGCCAGCAGCGGCGTAGCCAGTATGATGCCTAACACGCCCGATATAGCGCCCATAATTAACTGGCTTACCAGCGTTAGGGCCGGCGGCAAATCAATCATCCGTTTTTGTACCAGGGGGGTAACTATGTTATTGGCCAGCGTTTGCATAGCAATGTATAAAATAGCTACTGCAACGCCGGTATTAAAGCTGATAGTAAGGGCTATCAGCACCGCCGGCGCCATAGCAATTACGGGGCCAAAATTGGGCACAAAGCTCAGCAGCGCTGCAAATACAGCCAGGGCCAATGCCATAGGTACGCCGATGATGGTAAGGCCGGTTCCGCTTATAAAGGCAACCAGCAAAATGGTAATCATTAAACCCTTCAGCCACAATTTGAAAGTACGGCTGATGCGGTCTAAAATCAGGCGGGTTTTTTCTTTTCCCCGTTCAGGGATAAGGGTTATGATGCCGGTTTTATACAGGGATGGGCTGGCCGTAAAAAATATGCCCAAAAACGTAATGATATATAAATCGCCGATAACCCCAAAGCTGGTGCGAAAAAAGCTCTGCACAGTAGCGCTCAGCTTCTGCGAGTCCTTGCCGCTAACATTTTCTAATATCTGCCTGCCGATGTTGCTTTGCTGCATTTGCTGTTCCACATGGTTCGCCATGCGGGGCAGATCATTGCTCAGGGCACTGGCCTGAGCCGATATTTTGGTGCCCAGAAACCAGCACAGCAACGTAATAATTATCAGTGTAAGCAACACGGAAATCATCATGCACACTTTACGGTTCCACCGGCTCCACCGTTGTATCATATCGCCCAGGCCATGAAAATAGGTGGCAATCAGGCAGCCGGCCAATACCATCAGCATCACCCCGAAAGTAGCCCGCAGTAAAAAAATGGTTATGGCAAGCAGGGCAATGCTGCCCAGTACAATCCATACTTTCTGGATGAAGGAATAGTCGGCATAGTCTCCGGTTGAGTTGTTGGCTTGCGGCATAGAGTTGTGTAAGATGAACCGTTAATAAGGTTGTTGCCTGTAAACCTGCTCTACGGCAATACATCCATTATATCAGCATCATTTTAAACCAGCTGTTATACAACGTACATAGCGGATTATACGTTGGTAACACTGCTTACCGTAAATTAGTTTAAAAAATCAGCAATGCAGCCGGTTACACTGCCCTTTTCATTTCGGCAGGAGCATCGCCGGTAACACCGGCGGCAGGGGTAAGTACCTGGAAACGGCTTACCAGAATTTCGGCCTTGTAGCGTTTAATGCCTTCCTCATCGGTAAAGGCACGGGTTTGAATTTTGCCCTCGATATGAATTAACTGGCCTTTAACAAGCTTATTAACCGCCACTGATAACACGGGCTGCGCAAACTTGATCTGATGGATTTCCTGATGCTCAACCGCAACGCCGTTCTTTTTAATCTGTTCAACGGTAAGCAGCGGAAAGCACAAGAAATCTTCTTCGCCAAAGCCATCGTTAATACGGTGAACGCGGGGGGCCTTATCAATATAGCCGATCAGGAAAATTTTGTTTATGCCCGAGTTAGTAAACATATAGTAGATTTTTTGTGAATTTAAGTTTTTTAGTTTCTGATAATATCTGCCGGCAGGCTGCAACTATATTGCCTGATACGTTGAAAAATCAGTTGCTGAAATTTGGCTTGAGTTTAAGCCCCGGATGTATAAACCGCTGTCGGCAGCGTTGAGCTGTACGGTTACAATGGTGTCATCTATTCCCTTTGCCATCTGGGCCGGCTCATCGGTAGTTATAAACCAGGTATCATAATCGTCGGGCAGTTTTTCAGTAACCGGCTGTTCGTGAACCGGCAGCAGGTAAATGTGAACTGAAGTATCCAGCAGGGGAGTGCAAAGGGTTTTTGACAAACAGTAAGTGTAGCCTTTGCCAATCAGAAAATTCAGTAATTCCGGCGTAAACAATAATTCCATGCAGCTATCTGTAAGTACATCGCGAAGATAGGGAGGCATATTGGCATGTTATGAGTATATATACCTGTAAATGAGCCGTAATAAATACCTGTTTTTTAAAAAACTGTTATTGAATGTGCACTAAACCGGGAGTTTTTGTGCTGAATTTCAATATTCCTGCAATACGGCAGGCCAACTCTGCAGGTGCAGCTTCTTTACAATTATGCTTGCCTGTATGGCCCGGTATATTGCATAAAAATAGCCTGAAGTAAAATTTAATGAACGTTAACTGATGATGCCGTTAATGATGGCATACCTGATAAGGGCTGCAGTATTGCGCGCTCCGGTTTTATCAATCAGATTTTGCCGGTGCCCTTCTACGGTTCGTTTACTGGTAAACAGCCGGTCGGCAATCTCCTGGTTGGTATAGCCTTCGGCTATCAGGGCCAGCACTTCGCCCTCGCGCTTTGATATTTCAATTTCGGGCAGGTCATCCACCGTACTTACTTCGGGCGTATGCAAAAGTTTTTCAAGCATACGTAATGATAGTTCAACGCATATATACCGCTCGTTACGGTTACAAACGTGCCTTATGGCAAACGTAAGTTCGTCAGAGCTTACGTTTTTCAAAATATATCCGTTAGCGCCTGCATTAAATGCCTGCGCTACATACTTCTCATGGTCGAGCATGGAAAGCAGGATTACTTTGGCTTTGTAACCCATTTTTTTTATCTGTGTGGTAAGTTCAATGCCGCTCATGCCAGGCATGTTAATATCAGCAAGCAAGATGTCAGCTTCTACCCCGCTTTTAATCAGCTCCAGTGCTTTTAAACCATCGGTGGCCTCGGCAGTTACGGTCATATCTTCCTCCTTGTCAAGCAGGGATTTGATGCCGTTGCGAACAATGTTATGGTCTTCGGCCAGAATAATTTTAATCATACTGTTGCAAATTAGTAATGATGCGCAATAAACGAATAAACAAACTAACATACAGCGGGTTTACTTAATACAAATTATATATTTAGCCGATATACTAACCGCAATGCCCGCAAGTGATTTGTCCCCGCTGAATTTTCAAACGCTGTTAAGCGATGCGCCTGTGCCGGTTTGCATCTTTGCCGGCAGCAGCCTGATCATCAGCTGGACAAACCCTGCCATGCTGGCGCTGTGGCACACCGGAGGCCATATCGTCGGGCTACCGGCACTGCAGGCTCTGCCCGAGATGGGGCAGGCGCTTTACCGCCATTTACAGCAGGTTTACCAGACAGGCAGCAGCTACGAGGCCCCTGAGCAGCAGATTATTTTATTTAAAGGTGGCGAACCGCAAACCTGCTATCTGAATTTTTCGCTTAAACCGCTGCGCAGCGAGGCTGGTGAAGTTTATGCAGTAATCAGTTTCATAACCGATATCACTGCAAGCATACTTGCAAAACGTGCCCTGGCTGAAAATGAAGAACGCACGGCGTTTGCTTTGCAATCTGCCGGAGCGGGCACCTGGTCGCTCGACCCATTGCAGGGGTTGGTAACCGTTGACGAGGAATGCCGCCGTATTTTCGGCTTTGCCGGCCATGATCAGATCAGGTATGAGGATACTTTAGAGTTTTTGCACCCCGATGATGCAGAACGGGTAAATGAGGCAGTGCTTAGGGCACTGGACAAAGACTCGGGCGGCTTATATGACGTAGAGTACCGGAATATTGACCCTGCCGGAAAAATAAGCTGGCTGCGCAGCCGGGGTAAAGCCTACTTCAACGAGCAGGGCGCAGCCTACCGGTTTGCCGGAACGGCGGTTGATATTACCGAAAGCAAGCGCAAGGATGCCGCTATCAGGAACTTTGAGGGGCGGTATGAAATTGCATTTCAGAATGCTGCCCTGGGCGTAATTATACTGGATACGGACAGTAATATATTACTGGTGAATAAGGAATTTATCAGGATAACGGGATATACGCAGCAGGAATTGTACCGGATAAGTTTCAGGGATATTACCCACCTCGATGATGTGGTGCCTAATATGGAGCTGTTTAATGCCATGCTTAACGGCGAAACGTCGTTTTATGCAATGGAAAAGCGCTATATCCATAAAGACGGGCATATTGTCTGGGTGAAACTAAGTTCGGCCTTAGTTAAAAATAATGATGATACGCCAGACAGCATCATCAGCATTATAAGTGATGTTACTGAAGAAAAGCGCAAAGATGAGGCGCTGAAAAATGCTGAGCGGCGGTTTCAGACTGCCTTTAACAGCGCCTCGGTGGGTATTGCCATAACTGGTATGAACGGCGGCTTTATATCGGTTAACAAGGCCTTTTATGAGCTTACAGGCTGCGCACCGCAGGATATTGAGGGAGCCGGTCTGTCAGACATCGTTCAGCCGGATGATTTACCCCGGCTGCGTTCGGCGCTCGGAAAGCTGAAAGGTCATAAAACAACCACTGTACAGGCGGACCTGCGTTTGATATGTAAAAATGATACCCATGTGTGGGTAAATGCTGCCTTTACGCTTGTTACAGAGGGCAGTGAAGCGCAACCCTACCTTTTTGCTATTATTAAAGATATTACCGGTGAAATAGAGGCGCGCCGCGAACAGCAAAAATTGCTTGGCCTGATAGAAAACAGCCGTGATTTTATGGCAGTAGCTGATGCCGCAGGCGATATACAATATGTAAACAGTTCAGCTAAAGAGTTAATTGGCCTTGATGGAGACTCCTTTCTGGACAACCGGAACGTTGCGGACTTATTTTTAACTGAACAGCGGCACCGCGTACATGACTATATTTTACCCATCGTAATGGCCAGCGGGCAATGGAGCGGTAAATTGGTAGTGCAGCACCAGGCCGGCAGCTATATTCCTTGCTATGTTAATTTTTTGCGCGTAAATGACAGCCCGGCGGGCAATCCGTTTGGTATCGGTCTTACCATGCGCGATTTGCGGCCCGAACTGGAGGCCCAGGCTGCATTGACGGAAAGCGAAGTCAAATTCCGGTCGCTGATAGAGCAGGCGCCCGTTGCCGTGGCTTTATTCAAAGGTCCGGGTATGGAGTTTAATGTAGTTAACCATGCCATGTACGAAATGCTTGGCAAAACAGCGGATATATTAGGCAGCTCCATTTTAACATGTATGCCCGAACTAAGGAAGCAAGGCATTATAAAAGCACTGTACCAGGTTTTTGAAACAGGTAAACCTTACTACGGATTTGAAATACCCATCAGAATTAACCGCGACGGCAAGGTACAGGAAAATTATTACCATATAACCTTTACTCCCATTTTTGAGGACAGCGAAGTTACGGGCATCATTGAAATAGCCACCGAGGTAACAGAGCAGGTGAATGCACAGCAGGCATTAACCAATAGTGAATTGCTGCTCAAAAACATTACAGCTGCCTCGCCCGCCGCCTTATGGATGACCAACGAATACGGGGAGTTCACCTACATCAATAAAACCTGGCTTGATTGGAGCGGGCTGACTTTTGAAGGCAGCCTGGGCAACCGGTGGATTAACGCCCTGATGCATGAGGACCGCATCAAAACCCTTAATACCTTAATGAGCGCTCTGCAAAACCGCCAGTACTTTGAATGTGAGGTAAGGCTGCCTAAAGGTGACGGCACAATCAGATGGTGCCTCATGACCGGTAACCCGCAGTACAATAATCAGCGTATTTTAACCGGTTATATAGGCGCCTGTACCGATATAACTGAGCGTAAGGATTTTGAGCGCCAGAAAGATGATTTTTTAGGTATAGCCAGCCATGAACTGAAAACGCCGGTAACCAGCTTAAAAGCCTACACACAGGTGCTCGAATCAATATTTAAAAAGGATGGCGACCTTAAAAAGGCAGCCATGCTGGGCAAAATGGATAATCAAATTAACCGCCTTACTGCATTAATAGGTGATTTGCTTGATGTTACCAAAATAAATTCGGGCCGCCTGCAGTTTAATCCTACCCGTTTTGATTTTAACAAGATGGTGAGTGAAACCATAGAGGAAATGCAGCGTACTACCGAAAAGTATTTATTGCAGGAGGAGCTAGATAGCACCGGTGATGTTTTTGCCGACCGCGACCGCATAGGGCAGGTAATCATTAATTTTATTACCAATGCAATGAAATATTCGCCTGATGCAAACCGGATAATCATTACCGCTGCAAGGCATGATAATGAGATGGTATTGAGCGTACGCGATTTTGGCATTGGCATACATGCCGACAGTCAGCAGCGGGTATTCGAGCAGTTTTACAGGGTAAGCGGCGATAATCAGCACACTTTTCCCGGCCTGGGGCTTGGCCTGTATATTTCCTCGCAGATTGTTCAGCGTGAGGGTGGCCGCATCTGGGTCAGCAGCCAGATTGGGGAAGGTTCCACGTTCAGCTTCTCGCTGCCGGTGGCTGATTAATCAGGAAAGCTGATCGTTTGCCAGCCATAATTATTATAAGCAAAAATTGACAGTCAGGTTTTTAGATAAAGTGGCCAGTTACTATTACTGCATTCAATGCGCTTGTTTTGATTTACCATCTTGCGCATTCTTGAGCAGTTCATCAATTTTAACATCTACCATGAGCCGGAACCAGAAACCCTGTAAAAAGTGAAATAAAATTCCTGTACGGCCATCCAGTATGCCCAGCCTGAAGATTACCCGGTATAAGAAATAGAGGCCTGGCCTTACATACCGCGGCATTTTCCACCACCATTGTTTAAGCCGTGCAGTGCGTTCGTCGGGCGTACCAAAAAAGCGCGGCCGAATAATTTGCTCCCTCAGGTGCTGCATCCGCTCAACTTCCTCCCGGGCCACCAGGTCACTGTAGCGGTTATGCTTATCGATCCAAAATGCAATCCGGTTTTCTTTCAGATTTTCTTCAATCAGCCAGCCGTTCTTCCATATTATGGATTTTCCGCTCACAATAAACCGGTGATCCATATTTTCATTCAAATCTGAATACCCCAGGCCATACCTGAACATTTTGAGCAGATAAAAAGGATAGTAACCGCCATGCTTTATCCAGGAGCCCTTAAAAATATTTTTCCGGTTAAAATAAATGCCGTTAACGCGTTGATAATGCTCACTGTTAAAACCCGACAGCATGCTGAATAATTCAGGCGTCACTATCTGATCTGCGTCAAGGCAAACCACCCAGGGTGTTATAACCGGGAAGTGCGTTAAAGCGTAATGCCATTGCTGCGGATGATTAGCAAATTCGTGCTGAAGCACTTCAGCGCCGTACTCGGCTGCAATGCTTAACGTGGCATCTGTACTGCCCGAATCTAAGATAAATACCGGCGCTTGCAGCTGCTCCACAGAATTTAACAGGCGCCGCAGGTGAATTTCTTCGTTATAGGTAAGGATGATGAATGAAAACGGCTTCATTAACGTTGGTCAGCGGCTAAAGCCTGAGTTACAATTTGCCGGTACAAGCTGATGTATTGTTTAGTTAAAGCATCACCGGTAAAATCATTGTAAATCAACTCAGGGGCATTAGTATTTATGTCTTGTAATTCCTGGGTGCGCCCGCTGATTAAATCAATTCCTTCCGCAATGCTAACCGGCGTGGTATCGCAAACCCAGCCTAAATGGTGCTGCAGTACATACTCTGCCAAACCCACATACTTGCTGATCAGTACAGCAGTACCTGCGCTTAGACTTTCTATTACCACATTCCCGAAGTTCTCATTGTAAGAAGGCAGTATCATCAAGTCATGCTGCCGGAGCAGATCAAATTTATTCTCATTTTGAAAGCCAATCCAGTCAACATACTGATGAGTATGATTGGTTTCCGTTAATTTTCGCAAGTAATTGATATAATCATCTTCACCGGTACCGGCAACAGTCAGCCGGTAGGGAGTGTGCAGTAAGGGTAACGCATTCAGTAACAGATCTAATCCTTTTTTGGCGTCTATCCGCGAATAGAACAGCAGTTTAAACGGCCGGGCAGCCTGTTTTCCGATATGAGCAGTTTGTTGAGGCAGCTGTACAAAATTTGGCAATGTGGTGTAGCTTAATGCCCGGGTAATGTGGCGTAAATCTGTTTCTTCCTGCGGTGAGGTAGCATGAATATGGCATCTGTTCAGCACCAGGCGGCTCAGCAGCCGGTGCAGGTTTCGCTTTACAGCGCTGTTTTTGTGTTGAAACGAATAAGCGCTCAATGTGCCCCTTGGTGATATTACTACCGGCACCCTGCGCCGCAAAGCAATGATGGCTGATAATATTGACACTAAATTCCACCAGGCATGGATATGTATAAGATCAAAACTCCGTGCATTTTGCCACAATGCTTTTAATAAACCGGGAGACAGATGCGTATGATCCTGAGTAATACGCTTAAAATAAGTAACGGTAACACCGTTGCAATTGAGGGGTTTGCCCGCAGGTAGGTCAAGTTCCTCCCGGCCATTTGCCAGCGTAGTGTACACTGATGTCTGGCAGCCGGAGGCTTGCAAATGCTCACTTAATTCTGCTGCCGACATAGTGGGCCCTCCGTATATATAAGCCGGTTTGTAAGCAGCAATAATTTGTAGAACTTTCAAACCGGTTTTAATATATGCGCTGAACGTAGAATTTTTGCAATCATCAGCATACTTACGTAGCTCCAGAATATATTGTTAACTAAAAATTCAAAGCTGAGGCCCCGCCAAAAAGTTTGAAATAGGCCGCTGAAAATTAAAGCTGTACCTAACAGATAACCGCC
This sequence comes from uncultured Mucilaginibacter sp., assembly GCA_964241965.1. Lineage (GTDB taxonomy): Bacteria > Bacteroidota > Bacteroidia > Sphingobacteriales > Sphingobacteriaceae > Mucilaginibacter. Next base: position 10,313 of record CAXTAP010000026.1, on the reverse strand, counting down.
AAATAAATATTCGGCCTTAAGCGATATTAACTGGGCAGCCGCGCCGTAAATAAATAATACCACAAATACGCCCAGCGACCCGTAAGACAGGTAAGCATCCACAATAAAGGCAGGTTTGGCCGAAACCCTGGCGCCCCGGCGTATAACACCGGCATTATATACCCGTTCCATAACCACATCCTCAATGTTGGGTTTCGATGGCCAAAAGAATCTGGGTATTACAGCCGCAACAGATTGCTTAACCAAATCGAGCCCATAGAAGGGGATGGTAGCCGGGGTTGAAGCCACAAACCTGGTGAACATATCAATTTCACTCAGCCGGTACACCACAAAATCCCAGTTGGTTTCGGTAATATCCTCATCATTGTTCAGTGCAGCATCCAGCGCCAGCTGTGAAGCCTCGTCAGAACTGGCATCGCCTGCCCAGGCATTTTTCCGGAAGGCGTGGTTATACGTAGGCAAAAAAATCAACAGTAAAACAAAGGCCGGTATAAATATGGCTAATACAGCCTTTTTATAAGTGGGATACAGAAAAATACCTAATACCATTATACTGATAATGATAGGTTCCTTAAACCCTGATGTAAATGCCTGATAAAAGTTTATCAGGTATAAAGCACCGCTTATCATAACATTTGCCGGTTTCTTGAGGGGTATAGCAAAAGCGAGGGCCAGTGTACCGGCAATAAAGCTGAGCGTATTAAGCTGATAGTAGAATTGTGACAGCCCCGGCAGCTTCAGAAACAATACAGAAACCAGCAGCATAATTACTGCAAATTTGAGCAGCAAACCGGTAAGCTGTACATTACTCACCGTGTATTTCTTTTCTGCCGGATATTTCATAAACAGCAGGATGCCTGTAACCATAGCAGCATGGCCCAAACAGTAATAACGCTGGCATTGCGCCGTAAGCATCAGCTGTTCGGTATTTGTGTTTAAATGCCAGGCAGACTGCTGAAAATTTTCGTAACCAAACAGGCTCAAAAAATAGAATATAGAGGTGGATGCCATATAGCCTGCAAAAATGATGTGCATTAAAAACAGGGGCCTCATCAGTTGCTCAGCAAAGGTACGGTCGGCAGGCAGCGGTTTTACCCAGCCGGTTAAGGTGATGGCAAATATAAAGAACGAGCCCAGCCAGGCAATGATATAGGATGTTGCTGGATTGGATGCGAACAATAAAGATAGCAGCCAGGGAATATATAAAAATATGAACCTTTCGACCTGTGTATGATTATTCATTAACAGCTAACAAAAATCAGCATTGCGGAGTGGTGAGTAACTTATTGTTCATATTGTTCGTTGCCGGAACCGACGGTCAAAGATACGGTATCTTCAATTGCACTGACAAGGTTTTCAAAATTCCACGCTTTGATTAAGCGTTCAGAGTTCTGACCTGATGCTTTTAGCCTATCCGCCGAAGCAATAAGCCCTTGCAGCGCATTTATGAGCGAAGTTAAATTATTGCTTTGAAATACCGCTCCGTTATAGTCGCCCTTAACCAAATCAACGGCACAGCCAACCTTGTCCGATACTAAAACGGCCTTTCTGCTTGCCATAGCTTCATTTACCGCCAGTCCCCAGGTTTCGCCCGGCCCCTGCGAGGGCAGGCAAAATAAATCACATGCCTGATACAGTACCGGCATATAACTTTGATTTTGAAAACCGATGAAGCGGATATGCTTGTTATGAGCTGCTTTGCGTTCAAGGGTTTCCTGCAAAGGTCCGCTTCCCGCAAAGAGCAGATAGCAGTTTTCAGCATTTAAGCGGTTAAAAGCTTCGAGCAGCAGCAGCGGATTCTTTTTCTCCTCGAGCTTGCCTGCAAACAGTATCAAGGTATTGCCGGGGGCTATATTTAGCCGGGTTCGCAGCGCTTCTGCCTCCTTACTTCTTTCGTGCCCGAATCTGTTATTATCAACAGCATGCGGCGCAAAGATAAGCTGCTCCTCGCGAAGCCCGAATTTCTTAAAATAGGCTTTGGCGTTTGTGCCCGGATAAAAAGCGCAGTCAACATGGCTGTACACCCACGTTAAGAATACAGAGCGCAGCATTGTCTTGATGCCGCTTTGCTCATCGAGCAGGGTGGAATCGCCTCTGAAATAAACAGGTATCCTGTTTTTGAAATAACGGAGCGCCTTAAGGTGGCTATGGTAGGCCCAGCCAAACACCAGCAGGGCCTGGGGCTTGATCTGCTCTATCTGTGCAATCAGGTCGGGGTTAATAATGCCTCCGAAGCGGTGACCCGGACGGGCCGAAGTGTTTTCAGCAAATGTATAAGGATAGCCCTCTAACAAAGGAATATCCCAGGCGATGGATTTATCAAAACCCGGATCGTACCCGCTCAGCAATTCAATCCCCCCGGTGTAAAATACTTTAACAGGCACTTTACCGCGCTGCTGCAACAACCGGAATACCGGAGCATAATATTGAATGGGATGTGTAGTAAGGATGGCCAGCATGAAGTTTCAGCGCTTTTTATGGTTTAACAGCAGGCAGGCGCATAAAGTATTAAGGCTTTGCATTGATAATCTCATTAAAGAAATTGCATTGCTGCGCAGCTATGTTTTCAGCTGAATATTTGTGCACAGCCCCGGTATGGTAATGCTGCTGAGGGATGCCGGTTTCAGCCGTTTTCCTCAAAAAGCTGTAAGCGCCGCTAATGGCCGCTTTCGGTTCATCAAAATTGTAAACATAAGGTGCGCCGTATTCTTTGAGCACAGCCGCGGCCGGACTTTGCTCATCCAGCACAACCAATAAGGGCTTACAGGTACTTAAGTATGGGTATAGTTTGGATGCCGTGTATCCGGGGGCATCTGAAGCCGGAATCAGCAGGGCATCGCTCTCCATCAGGGTACTCAGGGTATGATAATAGCTTATCCGGTCAGTATGCTCAGCTACATATTTATCCAGCCCGTATGCAACCGCGAGCGGAGCAATGGTAGGGCTGCCTTGCCCCGCAGGAGCATAACTGGTACCTATAAAAGTAAAGCGCAGCTGTTCAAACGTAACAGGCTGTTCCTTTAAACCCTGCTGCATCGCCGAAAATACCATCGTCAGGGCTTGGTGCATATCTTCGCCGCCGCGGCCGATGTAAGTAATGTTTCTATAACTTTTATCAAGCAGGCAATTAAATCTGCTTTTGTTCAGGCAGGCTATTTCAAAGTCAGCACCGGCAGTTCCAAAGGTGATCACACGTTCCGGCAGATTCATTAATTGCGGATACCGCTGCTTAACATCGTTAAGATATGTTTGCGAGACACTAATCAGGCCGGCGGCAGCTTTTATAGCGATTGCTTCTGTAAACTTATTCAGCCTGTAAGAGAACCAGTACTTGGGCGGCCTTTGGTGTTTGGGCTTGTCCTCATAGTATTCCGAATGCCAGGGGTCCTGTAAATCAATAACGAATGGTATTTTGAAACGTCTTTTCCAGTAAGGGCCCAATACACATACAGGGAATTGGGTTGTTGAGAAATAAATCAGATCATAATGATCAGCTTTCAGCAGCTGATTTACCCGCCGGTAGTAATACCATAATGCCCGTAAAGCAATGCTGCCCAAACCCACCTTTGAAGTCAGCTTTTTGTTAAAAGCCTTTACCTGATGTACCTTGATACTGGCCGGAATACTTTGAAGCAGCAATTCATCTTGTGCCATATCTGTATAAGCAGCATCTACCGTAACCACTTCTGCGGCCCAGCCTGCATTTTCAAAGTAGGGCAGGCTCATGCGTACGCGCTGCATATCTGCTGCATTCACCGGAGGAAAATAGGGGGAAATAATCAGAACCCTTTTCAACTTTCGGATAGTTGCTGATGTATAATCCGCAGGAATTTTTTGCTTTCTGCTTCCCAGTTCAGCGTGTGCCGGCCCAGCGCATAATTGTTAAGGCGCATTTGATATAACGCTTTCGGATCATTAATATATTCGCTTAAAACCGCCGTTAACGATTTGGGATTATTTTGCTGATAGAGCCTGCCGGCATCCGGATACTGGCCGATAAACTTTTTTTGTGCGCTGGTATCACTCGCTGCAATAGCCAGTCCGCATTGCAGGTAGGTAAATATTTTGTTGGTAAGGCAAATATCACGGTTTAATGTAGTGCTTATTTCGGCTGCAATGCCTACATCGAACCGGCCGGCAAACTCAAATACAGCATGTGGTGCAACGGGTTGATGAACATACAGATTGCGGCTGTTATACCCGGTTTCGGCACAAAGCTTCTCCAGCTTTAATTTGTAAGCATCAGTACAGTTTCCCAGCAAATGCAGTTCAACATGATGGCGGATTGCCGATAGCGCTCTGATCACATCTTCCAGTCCGCGATTTTCTCCTATGGTTTGTGAAAACCAAAAAAGCTTAAGCGCCGAACTGTTACCCGGCTGCATTGACAGGGTAATTTTCGGAAATACATTGTCAATCACCACCGGCTGCAGGTAAGGATAATGTTTCTGGTATTCCTCCGCTATTAAAGGGCTGGCCGCCGTAAAGTAATTAACCTGTATAAAATATTTTTCTTCTATATATTTATTAATCAGGTAGTGATTGTCTGATAAATTGCGGTATTGCCCTGAGTGCATGTCCTCGGCATCATATCCTGCCTTTGCCTTATGGTACCTGGCTGCTGCGGCGGCGGCCGGCAATGCGCCCAGATTATGCGCAATGTATAAATCGCTTTTAATGGCTATGGCTGCCCTTAATGCTTCCTTATGTGTACGGCTGACGGCATTCTCAGCAATGCTGCCGCCTTTAATCCATTTAAACAGATACTGGCAAGCCCTTTGGCGGATGCGGGTTTTATAATATTGTAGTTTATCATGCAGCGGGGAACCGCCGCAGCAAATGTACCGGACTTTACCGCCCTGCATCAATTCGCTGTCAAATGCTGATGCCCACGATTGATAGAAGCAATAAATAACCGTTACCTGGTAACCATTGGCCGCTAAGGTATCGGCCTCCTTCATCAGCCTCGGGTTAGTGCTGGGCTGCCCGGTAGTTATCAGTGTGATGCTGTTCAATTTTTACCGGTAATGGTTTGGTACAGCTGCAGGTACTGCTGCCCCAGTACCCGTGCGCTGAAATTTTCTTCGGCAATTTTACGGCAGGCGTTTCGGTCAATCTGCGCCGCCCGGGTTATGGCTTGTACCATTTCATCTGTTGTGTTGCAAACAAAGCCGTTAATGCCCTGACGGATGATTTCCGGCACGGCGCCCCGGTTAAACCCGATAACCGGTGTGCCGCAGGCAAGGGCTTCGGCCATTACAATGCCAAAAGGTTCATCCCAGGTTACCGGCATCAGCAAAGCCAGTGCGTTTTGTAACAGTTCGTTTTTCTGCCTGTCATTAACCGCCCCGATGTAAACAATCTGGCCGCCATCAACGTAGGGCTCAACCTGCTCTTTAAAATAGGCTTGGTGAAGCGCTTCGTCAGGAATGTTGCCGGCTATAATAAGTTTCCTGCCGGTTCTTCTGGCTGTTTCAATAGCAATGGCTGTTCCCTTTTCGGCTTGTATCCGGCCTAAGAATACCAGGGGAGCATCAGGCGCAATTGTAGCGTTAAAATCGTAGTCCGCTATGTTTACGCCGTTATAAATGGTTACGGCGCAGCAATAAGGCGCTATCTGCTGCTGAATATAATTGCTGCAGGCCGTAAAATGTAAACTGTTTGACGGGGCAATCTGTACGGCTTTTTTTACCTGCGACAGGGTAGGCGGCAACTGATATGAAACTATTTTGGGCAGCCGGGTAAGCATCAGCAAGGCTATATTGCTCATCCGGCCGAAGGTATGAACCAGGTCAAATCCCTGCAAGGCAATTTTTGAGGTCAGCAGATTTATGCTGAGCATATCCCATACACTATAATGCGCCGCTTCGGTATAAGGGCGGAGCCTGCAATTGGGTTTTGAGGAAGGGTGTGCAAAAAGCGTAACCTGCTGACCCTGGCTGATCAGTTCCTGGATAAGCATAAAAACAACGCGCTCAATACCGCCATACTTTTCGGGCGGAACAGGTATCAGCGGGTTTACAATAATGGCAATTTTCAATGTTTGAATCGGGCTGAGCTTTCGCTGTATCTTTCTGCAGTATGTGTTAACAGGTATTGAAATACCTGCTGCTGTGAAGCTAAAATTTGCTTTAACCTGTTTAACTGATAAGCATTTCGAGCCAGCCATTTAAGGCACGCAAACCAATCGGATACGTTGAAATACCGCAGCAGGCTAGGCTTGCGGATGTAAAATATAATGGCCAGCATAAAGTTGGCTATTGGCGTGGGGCGCTGCTTTCGGTAGTAATGCAGGCTTTCTTTAAACGCTTGCCGGAGGTGAGGCGCCTGCATCAGGTAACTGGCTAACAGCATAACCTGTGCAGCAATCCACGCCAGCGGGTCGGCCGAGCGGCTGGTGGCCCGGGTAATTGCAAAGTTAGCCAAAGGTTTACTGATAAGATAGACAGGGTGCTTAAAGCTGCGCTCCCTCACTAACTCAACCGCATTCAGAAGTGTTGCTGCCGGTACAGTAAACCGGTGTGCATGGCTGCCCCGGTATAGCATAGCCCCGGTTGAATGCAGCGCATTCATGGCCTGCTGCGGCGCAGGCCAGCAAAAACCAACAGGCCGGGACTGGATTGGCCATATGGTTTTACCGGTATCAACCCAATGATGCGCAGCCGTTTCCTGCCATAAACGCATATTGCTCCAGGCAACCGCACAAGCCGGGTTATCATCCATAAATTGAATCATGGTTTCTAAAAAGTCCGGCTCCCACCAGTTATCATCTTCGAGCAGGCTGGCGTAGCCTTCATTGCATCCGGTAAAAGCCACGTTGAAGCTCTCAACGGCCCCTAAGTTTTCAGTGTGTTTTTTAACAATAAACCGATCATCATTCAATGAGGCAATGTATTGTTCGGGATAATCGTTTTCGGGGGCATCATTATGCAGCTCACATACCCAATCTGTAAAAGTCTGGCTGGTCAGGCTGTTTACAGCTCTGGGCAAGAGGTTATTCCGGTTGTAAGTAAACAAATATACCCTGCAGGCAGCCATCAGTTTAACGTTTAATATGCGATTAGTGCCTTTATTTTTTTAGTCATCTTCCAACCTAACAGACCGGCCAGCCATTTGGTATATCCGCCGGCAGGGAAAGAAACGGCCGAGCCGCCAAGTTCCTGTATCCTTGCTTCCGCCTGGCCTACAAGTGGCTGATGTGCAGGATAAAACTGATAAACAAATCGCTGAAAACAGTCGGCAGCTATTTTTCTGATTGTCGGGTCATCGCTCTGACTCAGTAAATATCGGGTGCCCCAGTCAATAGAATTATAGGCAGATGCCGCCGCAGAGATTGAAACCGAGGATGACAGCGAGTTTTGAAGCCCGCTCCGATAATATAACATTGAACCCGCTGCGTATCGTAATTCCTGAGCCGTTAACAGCACACGTATAATAAATTCGAAATCGTTAATCAGCGACAGCTGTTCATTCCATAATCCGGATTTTTTCAGAAGCGGCCTTGGTATAAGCCACAATGCGCATTGCAGCATTACTTCGCCGGCAGCCATGGATGCAGTCAGCCAGTCCAGCGGTTTCATGCTGCCGGTTTTAAATGCGGAGTCGGGCTTGAATGAACTTAGATCATCATGATAAAACCTTCCCCATGAGGAATAAGCAATAGCGTTTGGTGCATCTTTTAAAACTTTTACCTGGGCTTCCAGGTAGTTTGCCGATAGCAGATCATCAGCATCCATAAATTTAATTAATGTACCGGCAGATAAGCTGAATGCCTGGTTTGCTGCAGCGCATTGCCCTTTGTTTTCCTGCATATGGATTCTGATTCTGCTGTTGGCAACAGTTTTAAGAAGCTGTTCCGTATCATCTGTCGAGCCATCGTTCACAATGATCAGTTCCCAGTTTTTGTAGGATTGATCGATTACTGAATTTACAGATTGCAGGATAAACCGCCCGGCATTATAAGCAGGCATACAAACTGAAACCAGCGGACCGTCTTTTAAATCAGTTTCTTCCAAGCCGTATTATAATAGTCTTTTTTTGATACATCAACATAGTGATGCAATACACCTCTGCCTGCTGAAACAAAGTGAGTCTTCGGGTTAACAATATAATGGTTGGTGCCCAATGCCAAAGCAGGATTTCCGGCTATCAGCATTGCTGAGAGCGCCTGTTCAAGGTAATAGCTTTTGCCTGCTGCCGCTTCTAATGCTTTAACCCAGTTTTCAATTGTTTCCCAGTTTAGTGCACTGCTGTTTAAACCGATAGCGCCCACATTAAGCAACTGCGGAATTTCAGCGCCTGTCAGCTGCTCCATCAGTTGGCGGGGATAACCATAGCATTCTGCACAGTCAAGCATGTGCAGGGGCTTGCCGGGGTTTTTCAGCCAGTTAATCAAATCAGCAGGTTCAGCATAAAACAGCATATCCGAGTCCAGCACCAGTTTCCATCCGCCATGCGGAAGGGTATGAACATCGGTGAGCTTTTTAATATGCGGATATTCCTGTCGTTTGTTTCTTAATACAGGATAAAGCTGAGCGGGCAGTATCCTGTCCAGGTTCTGCTCAACAGCTGCCCGGCTGATCATGGCTGCTCTGGGAAGCTGCCGGTCTGCTTGTGCCAGTAAATCTTCATCAAATGTTCCGTCATCAATCAGTACAAACTTAAATTTTTCTGCAGAATGCTGTTGCAGGGATTGTATGCAGAACAATGTTTGATACCAGTACTTTTTACCGGTTAACAAGTGTACCGGCAGCCCGTTTGTAAAAGAGGTAACAGCCGGCAAACGAGCCGATGCCTTTTCCATCAGCCTGCGGTTCATCATCATCCGCCGGTAGCTGAAATAGCCGCCAAACCGGCCAATTCTTTTTAATTCAGACCGGGGGTGCCGGTATAAAACATCAATAAGGGACTGTATCACTCAGTTTACTTACAAACTTTAAACGGGAACCCATGCGATAGCGGGCAATAAGATGACCATATTTGATAGATGGTTTTTCTACGTATTCAAAAATAGCCCATGCTGCAATTGCAGTAAGGCCGTAAACGCTTAAATCATATACAAAATTAAGAAAAGGCCGCTGCTTGATATAGTCGCTTTCGAGCAGGCCCAGCATAAATACACCTACCGGTACATGAATGAGGTAAACGCCATACGAATACCGCCCCAGCCGCGATAATACATTGTTTGAAAGGTTGACATAATGGCTTGCCATAATTAATGCAAAGGCAGCCAGCGTGAAAATAATATAGTCCGTATGAATATAGAATTTTTTAAACAAACCCAATAAGTTTATGATGAGCAAAGCAGAGAAATGGAAGAATGTTGCTTTGCCTGCCCTGTTAAAAAAATAATAAAGCGACAAACCTAACCCAAATGCCGGCCAGTGATCTGAAAAGAACAGCACCCCCGTGTTTTGAGCCGGTAAAAGGGCTGCCGTTAAGGATACTGCAATAAGCAGATAAATCATCAGCTGTTTTTCTGCCAGCAGCATTAAGCCAACGGTGAGGTAAAACAGCAATTCGCAGGTTAATGACCAGTAAACCCAGTTAACAGTTTTAATTTGACTGAGCGGGGCGGTGGCAAGCATGAGGTTGGCAGTTACAGCGCTCAGGGTTCTGGGCAGATAGTGAACAGCGTTTGAACCTATGTAAACTTTTTGGAAACATGCGGCAATACCAACCACAATTAAACTTATCCAGTAAGCCGGGTATATCCTGAAAAATCTCTTGATTAAGAAATCTTTTATACCAGGGGAGTTGTTTGCTGATATGATGATGCAATAGCCGCTGATGACAAAAAATACAGGGACGCCCAGCGCCCCGTGCTTAACCGTGTTCCGATACCAGTTATCAGCAGGCGCAATGGCCTGGTTTAAATGAAACAGTACAACCATTAAGGCAGCCAGCGCCCTCAGCATATCAATAATATAATTATGCTGTTTCATGATTGATGGTTGCCAGTCCGTCAAATAAGCCGCAGGCTCCCTGCCATTTAATATAACCCGCAGCGTTTTTCCATGCCCGGTAAGTAAACCAGGCTTTTAACTTCCGGAACGGCAGCGTGTACCGCGAAACGGAAGCCCATGGATTGATACGATGCTTATGGAGCACCTGTACCCAGGATTTATTGGTATGGTTTAATAATTTAGCCATATAGTTAACCTGCATACGCTCCCTCGGGATGATATGTTCCAGTTGCAGCGACGGAAAGTAGCCCACCCGCCAGCCTGATTTTAAAATTTCCAAAACAATATCATTATCTCCTCCTGAACTCAGTGAATTACCGGCGCGGTCGGGTATAAGGGCGGTGCTTG